>NZ_PKRS01000002.1:0-159493 GCF_002855535.1 Emticicia sp. TH156 | reverse complement strand
CGGAAACCGCACCCAAGCCCAAACCTGCCTTTGTGCCTAAGTTTAGGGCAGTAGTAAAACCAGCAGAAACATCAGCAGAAGATAAAACAGAAACAGCATTGCCAGCGGCTGATATAGTACCATCTGTTGAGGCTAAAGCAGAAGATATTGAGTTAGGATTAACTCCGGACGTTATTAATGAAAACCTTCCTGAAAATACATCGGTTTTGAATAAGTCAGCAGAACCAGACATGGTTGAGGGGCATCTAAAAGATGTTGAAGAAACGAAAGAAATAGAATCACCCGGTGCCGTATTCATGCCATCTGTTGAAGTAGAAGTACAATCAGAAATGGTTGATACAGAAAAAACGGCCGAAGCAATTAGTACAGGGCCTGTTGAGGAGGCTGAAGAACGGGAAACAATTGAAATACCTGTAGCAGAGGAAACACCCGAAGCAGCATTGTTGCCTGTTGGTACCGTTTCTGTTACTGAATTTGCAACAAAAACAGATGAAAAAGAATCCCCTCTGGCAAAAGAACAAGTAACTGAGCCGGCACCATTACCAGAGCCTGTTAAAAATGCAAACAAAGAGGCAGAACCCACCATTTCATTGTTTGGTGACTTTGCCCCTAAAGATACGCCAAAGCCTAAAGCTAAGGCTGTACCTAAACCGGCCGCTAGCCAGTCTTTATTTGATTTAGATGGCCAGGCAGGAGAGAAGGTGCCGAAAGAAACACCGAAACCTAAAGCCAGGTCGGCTCCTAAACCGCCCAAGCAGCAGTCATTGTTTGACTTTGGTAGTCAGGAAGAATAAATAATTTCAGCATAATAATTTTAAAAGGATTTCAGGCTATCCCCTGAAACGCGGTCAAGAATAACATATAACCAGGTTTGGAAGATTTACTTAAACATATTGACGAAGAGCTGGTAAAGCAAATTGCCTTCTTTTTTATTGCAAGCATTACCATTGGCGGGGCAGTTTATCTGCTTTTTACCAGAAACGTACTCTATGCGGCATTCAGCCTTTTGGTTACTTTATTGGGCATGGCAGGGCTATATGTCTTTGCCGGGGCTGACTTTCTGGCAGTGAGCCAGATTATGATTTATGTTGGCGGTATTCTTATTCTGATGATTTTCGGTATCATGCTTACCAATAAAACCAAAGACAAACAGGCGGCAGATAAAGTGAATACAATACTGGTAAGCCACCATAACCGGTTCTGGGGGGTGTTGGTAGCAGGTTTATTGTTTTTAGGTTTTCTGAAAGTAATTTTTACCGCCAATTTTCATCTGATTACCCGCCAGACCATTCAGGGAACCACCGTTAATAAAATAGGCGTAGAGCTGATGACTAACTATGTATTGGCTTTTGAACTCATTGGCTTGCTTTTGCTGGCAACACTGGTTGGTGCAGCTTACGTGGCAAAAAAGGATAAAGTGTAGAGAAAAATTATTCACTAATCCGCAATTCACCATTCACGATTACTTACAATAAACAGATGATATACATACAAAATTACCTCATAATTGGGGCCATTCTGTTTTCTATAGGGTTGGCAGTAGCAGTAACCAAGCGCAATGCTATTCTGGTGCTGATGGGGGTTGAATTGATGCTCAATGCGGTTAATCTGAATCTGATTGCCTTTAGCCAGTATGACCCTAACCGGCTACAGGGACAAATGTTTGCACTCTTTGTGATGGTGGTGGCAGCGGCGGAAATTACGGTTGCATTGGCGATTATTTTGAAAATATATGATTATTTCAAGAATATTGATATAGATGGCGTAAGTGAATTAAAAAAGTGAAAAAAGTATTTGACAAATACATTTACGCTTGCTACCTTTGCAATCCCAAATCGGGAACAAGGCTGCGTAGCTCAACTGAATAGAGCGTCTCACTACGGATGAGAAGGTTAGGGGTTTGAATCCCTTCGCGGTCACGAAAGTTAAAAAGCCCTGCTAAAACAGGGCTTTTTTTGTTATTTTCTCTCCTTTTTTTGTAATTTCCTAGTATTTTCTCAAGGTAAATTCGGTGGCATTTTTTTCTCGCGGTGGCACTACTTTTCGACTTTTTCGTAAAAGATAAAAAATTATCTTAAATTTTTTAATTTGATGCGCAAGTTTTCTTTTGCTTCCAACCAATCACAAGCTTAAAAAAAAATTGTATCATTTAATTGCTACTCATGAGTATTATAAGGCTACGTCCGGACAGAGATATTT
Organism: Emticicia sp. TH156; assembly: GCF_002855535.1. Taxonomy (NCBI): domain Bacteria; kingdom Pseudomonadati; phylum Bacteroidota; class Cytophagia; order Cytophagales; family Leadbetterellaceae; genus Emticicia; species Emticicia sp. TH156. Next base: position 157,294 of record NZ_PKRS01000002.1, on the reverse strand, counting down.
TTACATTGATGCGACTTATCAAGCAGTCTATGTTTGAGCAGGCATAAAGGAAATATTTTGGAATATTACTGTAATCGTTTAAAAATTGATTGTTAAAACTTACCAGACTTGAACGGTTTCATCTTTTGTTTCAAAATATTGAGCTGGGACATAAAAGAAATCTCCACCTTCTACCGGAAAAATATCAAAGGGTGCTTTATTGTTTGAGTAACATTGATTCAGAAGTTTCTCAATTTTAACTGAATCACTAAAATCCTTTCCTTGAGTATAGATTTGTACTTTACTATCTTTTTCTTCAAGTGATTTAAAAAAAGCCTGATCAACTAATCGATTAACTGTGGGAAATGAATAACCAATTAGTACTAAAATATCAGTCTTTTCAGCAATTTTTTTTAACTTCTCTTTTAAATCATCGTCGTTCTGATTTTCCCAACCGAACTTAATTGAAGATGATTCCGGTCCTTTGTCTTGATTCAAGGAATTTTCATAATTTTCAATTATTTTTTCTAAAGCATCTATTAAGTGAATATCTGGGTATTCAACTTGGGAATGAGTCGCAGGTTCCTTTCTGTTGAAAACATTTTTTACTATGTTGTCATTAATTGAAGAACCGTTCAATTTTAACAGCTTTGCGCCTGTGTATAAAGAATTTTCATTTGTAATCCCTAAGAATTCCTCGTAAGCCTTGAATTCATTATTTTTGTCATAAAGATTGTTTATTATAGCTGATTCAAAATGTATGTCATAATTCCAGGATATAAAATCAAAATTATTGGGAATCTCAACTTTTAATAATTTACTTGGATTATCCGTTTTTTCTCCAATTGTTCTAATCAAATTTTCATATCTTGAATCAATATTACTATGCTCAAAACCGTAACTTGCGGTCTCCATTAGTGTATTTTCAAAATACTGTTTCTTTTTTTTCTTAAAATGACAGAAGCAAAATATTAATTCAAGGAATAATTTATATTCAAAATACACCAAACGCGATTCATCTGTCTGGTAATATCTTTTTGCTAAAGTATCCATACTGGAAGCACTTTCGAATTCAGTTTGATACTTTTCTAATACAATCTTAATTTTTGTCTTGATTGAGATATTTATAGATAGCGTATCAATGTATTCCATCGCAAGTTTTGGAATTGAATTAAATTCAGATACTATCGGGATACCTTTGGCACTTGCACCGGCGCCCATTAAATAAGTAATATGATATTTTTCTGGCATGTTTAATTAAAAATAGAGTTCCACAAAAATAAAAAACATTCGAAGTTTTGCAACTATCTATTGTCCTTTTAATCAATAAACGCAATATATACTTTTGATGAAAAAGAGAGAGCATAACATGTATTGGCTTACTTTTAGAAAACCCGTCTTATATTCCGTTTCTCTAATAATAACCTGCATTACACAATTGAGTTAATTGGCTTTAGCTTGAATAACCGTTCAATATTGAAATATATTTGGAAATACGAATTTCAGAATATCTGTATTTTGTTTTTTTGTGCCTTTACGAATGAGTAAAAGTTGTCAAATATATTAATCGGTTAGCAAAAATAGTTAGATTTAAAATAAAGTAGCTGTTGGGCATTTGTTGGATATGGTAGAAAAGTAGAAAAAGCTATGAATTTGAATAAGTCTGGTGCTAGTATTAGGGTCATACATGAGACTTGTATATACGATACTATCAAAAAATTAGCAAATTGAAGAATTTAAATCGCAAAGGGGGATTTATTTTATTATCCCCCACAAAACAAAGATAGGAGTAAGCCCTAAGACTTACTCCTGCTTGGAGATATATTGAAATATAAATAGAAGACTAATTAAGGCTCAAAAATGAGGCGTTCGTCCTTTTCAATTACCGGAATATTCTTCACAAATTCATCATACCCTGCTTCATCTTCATGGTTGCTGTAAGCGCCGTAGGCATCAATAGTATATCCGATTGTTCCGTCTTTCGACTCAATGATGTAAATAATCGATGATTCCGAAGGGCTCGATTCTCCCTCAAAACGATACGTCTTAATGATTTCCAGTTCTTCAGGCTGATAATATTTGTCAGAGTCTGAAATATGAAAACCTTGGGCTGCCCATCTGAACTCTTTGTCGTAGCCCTTTTTGGCTAGTTTATCCAGAATAGTAACCATGGTGGTCATGTCTGTGCTTTTGTCTGAATATTCCTTTAGCGGCTCCATTGTAGTTGCCATTGCCTCGTTATTCGTAGTATCCATAGTCGTAAGGTTTAATACTTATCATCTTACAATTGTTGTGCCTTGGCCAGATAACCGCCATCTGGCCATGTAATTGTGATACAAAATACTCATCGCACAGTTGAGTGTAGAAAATTTTGCCAAACCGAACCAATTAAATGCTGAAAGTGTATTTTATAGTATAGTGCCTGCGGTCTTATTTCTCTTTATTAACAGATTTTCATGCGTCTTACCTATCTTAAACTGATTGCAACTGTTTTTTTCTGGGGTTCAAACTTTGCAGCCGGAAAAATAGCCATACAGTCGTTCGGGCCATATTCAACAGCCTTTTTACGTTTTACAGTAGGGGCAACTCTATTAATGTTGATGCTTTATAAGCAAGAGGGTAAAATTCCTAAGCTGAGCCCAACCCAATGGAAATGGGCAGCAGTAGCCGGCATATTGGGGGTGGTACTTTACAACCTGAGCTTTTTTATGGGTATTCAGTATATGCCTACGGTGCGGGCATCGCTCATTATTGCGTTTGCACCCATTACGATTACATTAGGCAGCGCCATTTTCTTTGGCGAGAAGGTTACGTTTCTGAAATGGACGGGCATTCTGATATCCATAGCCGGTGCTATGGTAGTAATTGTGAGGGGCGATTTCGGTAATCTGTTAGAACAAGGTACCTGGGGCATTGGCGAGTGGTTTATTATGGGCGCTGTGTTGTCGTGGACGGCCTATACCCTAACCGGAAAACTGGCTTTAAGAACCATGCCTGCGCTAACACTCAGCGCTTTTTCGGCGTTCATAGGCTGTATTCTTTTATTTATACCCGCCATGCAGCATCAATTGTTTGAGCGCATGGCTACTGCCAGCTGGCAGGCTTATGCGTCGGTTGTATATATGGGCGCAGCTGCTACTGCTCTGGGTTTTATCTGGTATTATGAGGCCGTTCGGTTAATTGGTGTTACCAAATCGGCCATTATTGGTAATCTTACACCAGTATTTGCAGTGCTGATTGCCGTTTCTTTTTTAGGTGAAAAGCTGACAATCCCAACGCTTTTGGGTGGAGCATTAGTTCTTTTGGGGATTTTGCTTACTAGTAGGAAATAAGGTTTTCTTGTGCTTTGTTGTTTTTAATGTTGAGTTGGTTAAGAGCTACCGTTCTGTTACTTTAAAACGCGGAAATATGGTTTTGTAAACCTACTTGGTGCCATAAATCAACTGTTTTTACATTCCCCTGTTGTTACTTTTTACGCAAAAAGTAACCAAAAACCTGCATCATTTAAACTCGTACAATTAAATATCCGACAATCATTTTCACTTTGCAACAGCTATTCCTTGATTTTTAATCGTACTCAAACAGGAAATGATGTTTTAAGGTTGTGATTTTAGTTGTTATTGTTTTGTTTTTGTTTGATAGGTCGATTTTTACCCCCTGTGCTAAACTTTGTGACTCTCCGTGGTTAAAATTTCAATTGGTATTTATTTCACCCTGTATGGGTGAGGCTGAACTATATTTTTAATCAATAATTTCGTTCTTTGGTTGCTTAAGTAAGAGCGCGCAGGTAATATTAAAGTTCAAATGCTGAAATCTTAGTCCCATACTAATTTATTTGTATAGACAACAACCTTTTTTGCTTAATTTAGCAACCCAAAATCATCCTTCATTTACCAGACTATGCTAAGAAAATTATTAGGCTTTTGTTTCTTTATTTGGGCATTTAATGCTACCGCACAACCGGGACAGTCTTCCAAATGGACACCCGATGGCAATGGATATTATTCTGTTGAAAAACAGGAAATTGTAAAATTTGACTTGCTTACACAGCAGGCACGTGTAATTGTGAGCAAAGATTTACTGACACCCAAGGGCAGTAATGCTCCGCTGGCTGTTCGTGATTTCAGTTTCTCAGACGACCAGAAAAAATTATTGATTTTTACCAACACCAAACGCGTATGGCGTTACGAAACCAAAGGCGACTACTGGGTGCTGGATTTAACTACCAAAGAACTTAAAAAACTGGGGGCTTCTTTGCCTGAGGCCTCTCTGATGTTTGCAAAGATTTCGCCCGATGGTAAAAAGGCCGCCTATGTTAGCAAAAACAATATTTATGTAGAAGAACTGGCTGGCGGCAAACCCAAAGTGCTTACTACAACCAATGGCACCAAGAAATTGATAAACGGTACCTTCGACTGGGTTTATGAAGAGGAATTTGACTGCCGGGATGGTTTTCGTTGGAGCCCAGACAGTAAGTCTATCGCCTACTGGCAGATAGATGCCAACACCATCCGTGATTTTTACATGATTAACAATACAGACTCTATCTATTCATTTATAGTGCCGGTAGAGTACCCCAAAGTTGGTGAAGCCCCATCTGCCTGCAGAGTAGGGGTGGTAAATGTTACAACAGCAAAAACTACCTGGATGAAAGTGCCGGGCGACAGCCGCCAGCATTATATTCCTCGTATGGACTGGGCGGGTAGCTCTAACCAGCTGATTTTGCAACAACTGAACCGCAAGCAGAACCAAAGTAAGCTGATGTATGCCAATGCCCTGACAGGTGCAGTGAGTACTTTTTATCAGGAAGCAGACGAAGCCTGGGTAGATATAAGTACCCATTGGGCTGATGAGAATCCTGCCGGATGGAGATGGTTAAAAGGAGGTAAGGAATTTATTTGGATAAGCGAAAAAGATGGCTGGAGACACCTGTTCAGGGTGTCGGCAGATGGCAAGAAAGAAACCTTAATCACCAAAGGAAATTTTGATGTGATATCGCCCGAAGCAATAGATGAAGCAAATGGTTATGTCTATTTTATGGCTTCTCCTGCCAATGCTACCCAGAAATACCTGTATCGTGCCGGGCTTGATGGTGCCGGTGAGGCCGTAAGGATTTCGCCTGCTATTGAAGAAGGTACACACGGGTATCAGATTTCGCCAAACGGAAAGTTTGCCTACCATAGTTTTACTAACTACTATACACCTACGGCCATAGAATGGGTTGCTTTGCCCGAACACCAACCCCTAGACCCTCAAAAAGACATCAGCAAAAAGATTGATGTTGAAAGAAAGAAAAAATCAAATGTTGAGTTTTTCAGAATAACCACCGAAGAGGGAATTGAAATGGACGGTTGGATAGCCAAACCGAAAAATTTTGATGCCTCAAAAAAATACCCGATTGTATTTATGGTATATAGTGAGCCGGCATCTCAAACCGTTACAGACCGCTTTGGTGTAGGCCGCAATGGGCTTTATAACGGCGATATGGCGGCAGATGGATACATTTATGTTTCGCTTGATAACCGGGGTACTCCAGCGCCGAAGGGCAGAATGTGGAGGAAATCAATTTACAGAAAAATTGGCCTTTTAAATACACGGGATCAGGCCATGGCTGCCAAAAAGATATTGGAATGGCCCTATGTAGACAAAGATCGTGTGGCTGTGCACGGTTGGAGTGGTGGTGGGTCATGCACTCTTAACCTGATGTTTCAGTATCCTGAAATCTATAAAACCGGAATTTCGGTAGCGGCAGTGGGAAACCAGCTTACTTACGACAACATTTATCAGGAACGCTACATGGGCTTACCTCAGGAGAACCGGGAAGATTTTATTAAAGGTTCGCCCATTACTTATGCCAAAAATCTGAAAGGAAACCTGTTGTATATTCATGGCACCGGCGATGACAACGTTCATTACCAGAATGCCGAGCTGATTGTTAACGAATTAATCAGGCACAACAGACAGTTTCAGTTTATGGCCTATCCAAACCGCTCGCACGGCATATATGAAGGAGAAGGTACAAGAATGCATCTGAATACCCTGTTTACTAATTACCTGAAACAATATTGCCCTCCTGGAGGGAAATGATAAAACACGAAAAATCCTCTGGCTTGCCGGAGGATTTTTTTTAGTACCTGCTTTTTTCCAAATCAGTTATCAGTATCTGGCGGCCATCAGGTTTTTTAATGAAAATTCTGTTTTGCTCTTTAGGATTAACTCTCTGAATTATTTCTGAGTTTTTGGGTAGATAAAAATTGGTAAGCTGCGCATCAACCACCGAAAACGGTGGTAAGTCTTTGCCGCCTGGTGTGCTGTTGTCCAGAAAAGAACAATAAACTACCGTATCGCCTTTGGCATAAAGGTTCACTATTTTGTCAGCAGCCAGTTTATATGGGTTTTCTTTTCTTGGTTCAGCAAAATGCATAAAATACCTGGGTGCTTTGTCTTCCCAGATGTTTACCACTATTCCACATACCAAGACCAGTTGCACGCCCAGAAGCAACGCTAAAGCATACTTAACGCTCGATTCCAGCAATAAAATCTGCCTGATAAGCAAGGCTGTCAGTACAATACCAAAGGCATACATATAGCCTATGTATCGGGGCATAATTCTGAACGTGTTGCCATCCTGAATTGAAAATAATATCAGAAACACAAAAGGCAATAAAGTGAGCATTGATAAAAATACCAGTAATGAGTGATTGGCTGCTTTACTTTTCTGTAATAAAGTACCTAGCAAAATAAACAGCAGTACTATATTAAGGGTTAACACCATAAAATGAAGCCTGGCGGTGCTGTAAAGAAAGAAATCGAGTGTCAGCAGCCCGCAGATACCGGCAACTTTCAGTTTGTCAGACGGTAGCCATCTGAAACAAGACAGACCAGCCAAAACACTTACCAGTGCAATGATTGTATTTTTAAGACCTGATAAATGAATATATAGCCCTTCGCTGGTTATAAATGCCGATGAAACTACAAAGCGCAACTGTTTAAAAATGTTGGGCAGGGTAGCCACCGACAGGTAGTCGTCAGGGGCTGTTCTGGCCATTATATTGTATGATTTTACGCTGTTTTCAACGTACTCAATTAACCAGCGGCCACCGTCTGACTTAAGCCAGGCAATCACACCCATAGCCGGAATCAGCATGGCAAGCGCAAGCCCTACCCATACCCTGAGTTTCCTCACATAAATAATCACATAAAGTCCGTGAATTAAAAAAAGCGGAAATGCCGAGATGTGGCATAGCTCGCAGGCAAGTGCGCTCAGGCCATAATACAAATAAAAGGCAAGGCTGCTTTTATTGTTTTTTTCTTTTTCTAAAATAATCAGAAACAAGTGGGTGGCCAGCAATGAAAAAAAGAAGAGCAATGCATAATTGCGGGCAACTTGCGAATAGGTAATATTAAAAGGAGAAACGGCGGCTAAAAATGATGCCAGCAAAGCCAGATTAGATGATTTAAAATGTCTGTTAACAAATACGTATGTCAAAAGCACCGTCAACAGGTTAAATATTAAAGACAAAAACCGCAGGTCAGCATCCTGAAGGCCAACCAGCTGTGTCCAGTAGTGTAAAGAATACGTATATAAAGCCCCATTGCCGGTGTCAATCCGCGCTATTGAATCAAAAAAATCATGAATACTTTTTTCTGACCAGAACTCCCTTGGGGTGAAATAGGGGCTGTCGGGCTTTCTTACTGAGTTCCGCTGGTTATTGCCTTCGTAGCTCACAAACTGGCTCACAAAAAGCGAGTATTTCTCGTCGCCTGCCAGGCCATGTTTGCCTATGTTATGAAAACGCAATAAAAAAGCAAGCACCATAATGCCTGCTAATATAATATAAGTTGTTTTTCGGCTCAGAGAGAACATACAGCTTCAGTTGTATTTAATGATGAGTATCACATATATTTTTCAGGTCTCTGATGGTTTGAGCTGGGTCGGTCGAGTTAAAAACAAAACTACCGGCTACCAAAGCATTAGCTCCTGCATCTACTAAAAGGCCCGCATTGGCAGTGGTTACACCACCGTCAATTTCTATCATTGTGCCAAGTCCGCGTTCATCTGCCATCCGGCGCACTTTCCTTACTTTTTCGTAGGTATGTTCAATAAATTTTTGTCCGCCAAAACCAGGGTTAACAGACATAATCAGAACCATGTCAATATCATGAAGAATGTCTTCAAGTACGTTTACCGGCGTATGCGGGTTAAGCGCCACACCGGCCTTGCAGCCGGTATCTTTTATTTGTTGTAAAGTACGATGCAAATGCGGGCAGGCCTCGTAGTGTACAGTAATAATTTCAGCGCCCAGTTTTTTAAATGTTTCAATATAACGCTCAGGCTGAACAATCATCAGGTGTACATCCAGCGGTTTCGTTGCATGGCGTTGAATGGCTTCAAGCACGGGCATTCCGAATGAAATATTAGGCACAAAAACACCATCCATAATATCAATATGAAACCAGTCTGCAACAGAGTTATTCAACATTTCGGCATCTCTTTGCAAATTGGCGAAGTCGGCCGCCAGTACAGAGGGGGCAATAATCGTATTTTTCATACTACAAAGGTATGCTATTTTCCTTAAAAAAATGTGTGAAACCAGAAAGACAATTCAGCCAGATACCCGCTTAGTATTGCTTCTAAAACAGAAACATACGACGGTTTTATCAAAAAAAACTAAAAAAAGATTAGTTTTGCAGAAAAAATAAATCATTTCATGGAACAAGCACTGCTTGACGAAATACCGTCATTAGACCTTGCAGACTTTACCTCCGGCGACCCTGAGCGTAAAGCCAGATTTGTGCAGGATATCGGAAATGCCTTTAACACCATAGGCTTTGTAGCAATAAAAAATCATGGTTTGACAGAAAACCTGCGGGTAAAACTTTATGATGCCGTTCAGAAGTTTTTTTATCAGGCAGACGAATTGAAAACAAAATATGAGTTTCCGGAGCTGGCAGGGCAGAGAGGTTATGTGGGCAAAGGAAAAGAAACCGCCAAAGGGCACAATCGCCCGGATCTGAAAGAGTTTTATCATGTGGGTCAGCCGATTGCGGAAGGCGAAATGCCCAGCAATGTTTTCCCGACGGAGGTTCCGGAGTTTGAAACGTACACGCTGGCCGTTTATAAAACTTTTGAAAATACCGGCAAAACCCTTTTAAGCGCCATTGCCCTTTATCTGGGCTTGCCCGAAGATTACTTTGAAGAAAAAGTAAGAAATGGCGATAGCATTTTGCGTGCCTTGCACTATTTTCCGATTGAAAACCCCGATGCATTGCCAGAGGGGGCCGTAAGAGCTGCTGCACATGGAGATATAAATCTGATTACCTTGCTGATGGGCGCTTCTGCCGAAGGGTTGGAAGTTTTACGCCTGGATGGGAAATGGATTCCGGTTACGGCATTGCCAGACCAGATAATTATCAACGTAGGTGATATGCTTGACCGCCTGACGAATCATAAACTGAAATCGACAATTCACCGGGTAGTAAATCCGCCTCGTGGAAAAATGAAAACGTCAAGATTCTCTATTCCTTTTTTCATGCATGCCAGAGCAGAAACAGACCTTACCTGCCTTGAAAGTTGCATTGATGAGGCCAATCCGCGCAGATATGAAAACATGACAGCCGGCGAATTTCTGGACGAAAGACTAAGAGAACTGGGGCTTAAAAAATAGGCTTCATGTACTGTTATTTCCGCATAGCACAGAAAAATCAAATTTTCTGTGCTATATTTATTTAATTTATCGACATATATCCAGGAAAACCTTAAATGAGTAAAACCCGCCAGATTCGATACTTCATTTTTTTAAAAGATGTTATGATTCTTGCGCTCACCTGTTTTGGCGGGCCTCAGGTGCATTTAACCATGTTTCTGGACAGATTCGTAAAAAAAAGAAACTACCTGACCGAAGCAGAATTGCTGGAGCTGCAATCGTTGTGTCAGATACTCCCCGGGCCAACCTCAACACAAACCATTACAGCCCTCGGATTTCGGCTCGGCGGAGCCAACCTTGCCTACATCACGCTGTTTATCTGGGTGCTTCCGGGCGCTATCTTAATGACGCTCGCAGCCTTGGGTATTACTTATATAGAAAAAGAGCAACTGGCCAGCCTCACCCGTTTTATTAAACCTATGGGGGTGGCTTTTATCATTTTTGCCGCCTATTCTATTGGTATAAAAGTAATAAAAACACAAGTCAGCGTTGTATTAATGGTGCTGGCAGCTATAGCAGGCTATTTTTTCCCTTCGCCTTATATTACGCCAATCTGGATATTACTCGGTGGCCTGGCCACCGCACTTAAATTTAACGAGCAGGAGAAAATGCAGAAAGAGCCTATCAGAATTGAGTGGGGTAATTTCTTTTTATGGATAGGCGTATTGCTGTCTTCAGCTATTCTGGGGGCTGTTACACACTCTTTACCGATACGTTTATTTGAAAATTTTTATCGTAACGGCAGTCTTACTTTTGGCGGGGGGCATATCCTGAAGCCGCTTTTGTATAATGAGTTTGTGAAGTTTAAGCACTACCTTACCGCCGACGAGTTTTTGTCGGGGCTGGCAATAGTTGAAGTAGCTCCGGGGCCAGTTTTCTCAATTTCTTCGTTTGTAGGTACTTTATCTATGCGAGAATGGGGGATATACGGCGAGTTGCTTGGAAGTTTTGTCTCCACAGCAGGTATTTTTTTGCCGGGTACATTTCTGATATTCTTTGTAATCCGTTTCTGGGACCAGCTAAAAAAATACAGGGGTATCAGGGCCTCACTGGAAGGCATTAATGCCGCCAGCACCGGTTTAACGGCAGCGGCGGCATTTTCTCTGTCTCAACCAATGTATGTGGATTTAGTATCGGTAATGACAATGATACTTACTTTTATTCTTTTACTGACCCGATACGTGCCAGTGTATCTGATTATAACAGGCGGCCTGCTTATGGGTTGGGCAAGTGCCTGATGTGGTTGTGAAAGTACTATTTAATGGCAAATCTGGCCGTAAGCGCTATGTCGTCAAGCCATAATCCCTGATAACCAATCACGTTTATTGCCGGTTTCCAGTCAACGCTTAAATTAAGCGGAATCTCTCTGAAAGTGTACTCCAGCCCGAGTATACCATCTGCCCCTACAATAGCGTGCGAATCGTTGTTATCAAACCAGGGATTACCATATTGGCCACCGTTACCCCAAACACCTACGTGTCCACCAACACCGTAGTACCATCTCCAACCGGCAGTCTGAAAAGCAGGAGCATGAATTTCATACAAACCCGTAATGTTTATGCCGCGCCAGCGTGTATAAACTATACCTTCTATGGCTTTTCTTTCAGACATGTTGTGTTTGATACTCAAACCGTATCCATAATTTAAACGTAGGCCGACCCCCGTTTTGTAGTCAGATTGGGCAGAAGCTGCTGTAATCGAAAAAATAATAAGGCCTGTTAACAAAAATAATTTACGCATAGTGCTGAATAATTATTGATTAATAAAGAATAGTTAGCGTATATAAACGATAAAAACCTATTCCAAATCTGTAAAAGGGTTAATTGCCAATCTGAAGGATATGAATTGTAGAAAATCTTGTGAATGATGGGTATAAAATTCCACATCTCAGGTTTTTTGGAGCCGGATTTTACCAATGGTACGCTGTTTTGATTAGTCAGGTTGTCAATTACAACACAGAACATTTACAATTAACAACCATTCTTAAATGATATGAAGCACATCTGTACTTTAGTAATCATTTTTTAACTAAATCCTGTTTTTTATGAAAGTTACAAGATTGTTTCTCGGCGCAGCGCTTATTGGCTCACTCGGATTCCTGCAAATGTCTTGCGAAGACTCCTCAAACGACATGGGTCCCGACGGGGGCTCAGCCTCCGGCACTCTGAAAGTTAGTATTACTGATTCACCCATTGACTCACCGGAGGTTAAAGGGGCATTTGTAACAGTAACTGAAATTAAAGTAGATGGAAAAACATTTGATGGCTTTAAAGGCCCCAAAACCGTAAATCTGCTTGAATTGCAAAACGGTAATTCGCTTGAGCTGGGAAGCGGAAATTTTAACGCTGGCACATTCAGCAAAATAACATTGGTACTTGATTACGAAAAAGATGCATCTGGTACAGCGCCTGGATGCTACATTCAGAAGGCAGATAATACCAAACAAAAACTTCAACTTAACGGAAGTACCCAGAATGCAATAGAACTGACAGCCAAGCAATTTGCTGTGCAGGAGGGTAAAGCCACTGAGCTGGTAATGGATTTTGACCTCAGAAAAGCCATTAAGTCAGAGACATCGGGCTCACAAACTACTTATTCATTTGTAAGTTATGGCGAACTTCAGGCTGCCATCCGTACCGTAGATAAACCGTCTTCAAGCGACATTAGTGGTAAAATAGATAATTACAACTCAACCACCATGGGCGACGTAGTGGTTTACGTTTACAAAAAAGGTACGTTTAACCAATCAACTGAAACTCAGGGACAGGGAGAAAGCCAGATAAAATTCAAAAACGCGGTTACCAGCGCCAAAGTTGATGGCAGCGGTAATTTCAAGGCGGCCTTTTTAGAGCAGGGTGATTACGAAGTACATTGCGCTTCTTACAGCAAGCCAACCGGAGGTTTCTTTGGTCTGAAAGCCCTTCTGAATATCCAAAGCAAAAACAATGTAGATTTAAGCAGTATTGCACTGAAATCTGATGCCGATGTAAGTCTGTCAATCTCGGTTAGCACTATACTTGGCTTGTAATGGAACCCAAAAGATACTGGAATAAAATGTGTTACACTGTTCGGAATAAGTAAAACACATTTAACTCAAAGAAGGAGCCATAAGGCTCCCATAAAAACCGCCAAACCGGCGGTTTTTATTTTTACCCGCCTACGTATACAAAGGCAAGTTAAACAGAAAGTAGTTTTTCAAATTGATTACCTTTGGCAGGATTAAAAGTTTTTGGGAAAAACAAATGAAACCTGGCGCCTTTATTAACTTGCCCCTCGGCGAATATAAAACCATTATGGTTGCCCATAACTCTTTTGCATATAGCTAAGCCTATGCCGGTTCCTTCGTATTCATGCCGCCCGTGCAGCCTCTGAAAAATAACAAATATTTTTTCGGCATAACCAGGTTCAAAACCTATACCGTTATCCTGAAAACACAAATGGTAAAAAGTGCTTTCTTCTCTCAGCCCTTCAATAAAAAATATGTCTTTTCCTGACATCTCCTCCGACGATATTTCAATAATCGGTGCAATGTCATTCTGAGAAAATTTAATGGAATTGTTAATCAGGTTATAAAACAACTGTTTTATCTGAAACGGGAACGCCTTTATTACCGGAAGTTCCTCAGTAATAATCCTTACTTTTTTCTCTTCAATGGCCAGTGATAAGTCGGTTTCAACTTCTTCCAGCATCTGGTTAAGATCTACTGTCTGTAATTCCTGATCGTAATGATTAACCGTTCTCGAGAACGTGAGTAAATCGTCAATCAGTAATTGCATTCTTTCGGCAGACTTCTCAATTTTATTGAGCGATTCCTGCCCGTCCTGATTCAGTGACGAGTAGTGTTTTTTAAGCAGTATACCGCTGAAAGCCCGAATTTTACGCAGGGGCTCTTTCAGGTCGTGAGAGGCCACGTAAGCAAATTGTTCCAGCTCAGAGTTTGTGCGCTGTAATTTATCCAGATTATTTTCAAGCGCCTTCTGAAACCTGATGCGCTTGCGAAGCTCGTAAATCAGAAACCCGAAAGAAGCCAGCAGTAACAGTGCCGACGATGCCGATAGTGAAATAATGTAGCCTGGCAGGTGTTTATCGTTACTTATTTTCAGCGCATATTTGTTATTAAGAATCTGCTTTTCGGTAAGTAAAAACAGATTCATTACATTTCTGATTTCATCCATTTTCAGCTTATCGCTTTTCAGGCTCTCAGCACTTACAGCGGTTTTTATTCGTGCAAGTTTAATGTTGGTTTCTGTAATCTGTATTTTTTCGGCAATGAGTTTTTTCAGTTGCATCAACCGTTGGGTTTGCCCTTCGTTATGCTCCACCAGGTCTTCCAGTTCGTTTATTATTTTGCCAATAACACGGTAAGCATCGTAGTAAGGGTTCAGAAAAACATTTCGTTGGGTAAGCAAATAGCCTCTTTGCCCGGTTTCCATGTCTTTCATTTTAGATATCAGCTCTTCTCCTTTCATCATTACCTGGTAGTTGCGCTCAATGTCTTCCATATAAGCCAGTGTCTGATGTACTTTCAGATAAGAAACAACCGTAAGTATCATCAATAGGATAATACAGGAGATAAACGAAATCGTTACGTATCTGAACGGTTTGCGCATGAGTAGTGAATGTTTTTTTGGCTATTTTATATGTAGGCATTGCATGGTATCTGCAATACCCGGGGCTTTCGTCAGTCAAAGTTAGGTATTCTCATCTTTATTCAGGGGTAAAAACCCAAAAATTCATCTTTCTTTGTTCTATTTTTAATTTAATAGTTACTTTTTGTAGAATATATTTCTCGGTTTGGCTGTGTTTTTGCCTTTTGCCGGCAGGCAAAAGGCAATGGTCCAACAATTTTAAAGTATAAATTGGAAATATCCGCAAGGTAATTATATTCATTTAGCGATACTTTAATATGGAAAATTTAACACAATCAAGAAGAAGAGCATTTGCCGGGGCAATGGTTGTGGCACTTACGTTTGCTACTGCTTTTGGGATTTTTCAGGCATATAGATCAAGTGCCATTTCTGACGAGCGCGACAGATTTACAATACAGGCTGATTCGCTGATGACGGTGAAGCAAAACCTGGAAGAGGAAATAAGCGGTCTGACCAAAGATTTAAACGATGAGCGTGATGAAAACGCCGAACTGGTAAATAGAACCGAGTACATAAATGGCTTGCTGGCAGAAAAAGAAAAAATAATGGCAAGGCTTAATAAAGAGGCTGAAGTGCTAAAAGGTAAGAATAAGTCTAAAGATGAGCAACTGGCTTTACTGAATAATCAGATTATTGAACTGAACGACGTAAAAGCTCTGATGGAAAGAAACTTAACAGATTTGCAGGCAAGTAATGCCAATCTGGTTTCGGAAAATACCGAATGGAAAGTAAAATATGATGAACTGCGCGCACAAAGAGATGAACTGAATACACACATTGCCTCGCTCAATAAAAGGATAGATGAAATTATTTATGACGCCCCGGCCGATAACTTTAAGGTTGAAGTGCTAAAGACCAACAGCAAGCTTACCGCCAAAGCAAAAAAAGCACATTCGTTAAGGGTTTCTTTTTTAGTGCCAGAGAGTTTAAAGAATAGCAAAGAGGGCCAACAGAAGGTGTACCTTACTGTTCTTGACCAAAAAAATATGCCTGTAAAAGGTTCAATAAAAGAAGTGAGCATTATGCGAGGAGAAAAGCTGATGCCTGTGGCCGTTCATGCCATGCAAACTGTTGATTTGGCACGGAGTCCTCAAAATGCAACATTTGAGTTTGATTTGAAAGAAAAATTAAAACCCGGTACTTATAAAGCTTCTGCATACGCCGACAATGATTACCTGGGTACAGTTGAATTTAAGGTAAGAAACAGTTTCCTGTTTTTCTGATGCTCAGCATTTTGATTTTTAAGGGGCGGTGAAACACGGGTTTCATCGCCCCTTTTTCATTATTGGGCTTTTTAATATAATTTAGATTGGTATATTTGTATTTTGCAAATACCATAATGAAAGTAACAACACTTGAAGATTTTTATAAAGAGGCCTCATTAGTTGTACCCGAAGGTATTAACAAAGAGCTGGGGCATTTTAATGTGTTTAAGCTGCATGAGTTGGTAGCAGCGGGTAACAAGCGTACAACGATGCCTTACAGCCGGCGGGATTATTATAAAATAAGCCTGATAAGTGGCAGAAACAGAGCAGAATATGCCGATAAGGTAATTGACATTGAAAAAAATGCCTTGCTATTTGCCACACCTAAAATTCCGTATCACTGGTTGCCCCAAGACGATAAACAGCATGGTCATTTCTGTATTTTTACGGCTGAGTTTCTGACCCAGAGCAAAAGTGGAGTCGTGCTTGACGACCTGCCGATATTCAGACCCGGTGGCTACCCCATCTTTCAGTTATCAGATAAGGTGGCCGAAGATATTCTTCATGTTTTTAATAAAATGTTTGATGAAATCGCGTCAGACTATATCTATAAGTATGATTTGCTGCGCAATTATGTTTTAGAACTAATACATTACGGCCAGAAATTGCAGCCATTAACCGCCTTGCACCCAACTCACAATGCCTCGGCCAGAGTTTCTTCTTTGTTTATTGAGTTACTTGAGCGCCAGTTTCCAATAGAATCTCCGCATCAGAAATTATCTTTGCGCTCAGCCAAAGACTATGCAGACAGGCTTTCGGTACATGTGAATCACCTCAATAAAGTGCTTAAACAGAATACAGGTAAAACCACTACCGATATCATCAGCAGCCGCGTTGTTCAGGAAGCCAAGATTCTGCTGAAACAAACAGACTGGAACATATCTGAAATTGCCTATTCGCTGGGCTTTGATGAGATTGCTCATTTCTCTAATTTTTTCAGGAAGCATACTTCATTTTCGCCGTTGGGTTTTCGTGCGTAAGGCAATTGATTGATTTTTGCAATTTACGGATTGATACACGTAACCGGTCTGTTGGGTATGGGTTATACCTTTGTGTCATCATTTTAAATAATATAATTATGGCACAAACAAACAACATTGCTTTAGTAACAGGCGGAAGCCGGGGCTTAGGAAAAAACATGGCGCTACAACTTGCCCGTAAAGGTATAGATGTAATACTTACGTATAATCAAAAAAAGGAGGAGGCGTTTCAGACAGTAAACGAAATAACTGAATTAGGCCAAAAGGCAGCAGCATTACCACTGAATACAGGCGATTCTAAAAGTTTTGATTCATTTTTTGAACAGGTAAAGCAGGTGCTCACAGACGAATTTAATGCAGAGAATTTTAATTTTCTGATAAATAATGCCGGTATTGGGATTCATGCCTCTTTGTCTGAAACCACCGAAGAACAATTTGATACCCTGATGAATATTCATTTTAAAGGCGCTTTCTTCCTTACACAAAAAGCCCTGCCGCTGATTGCTGACGGAGGCGGAATAGTAAATATTTCTACAGGTCTTACACGTTTTTCTTTTGCGGGTTATGGGGCTTATGCTTCAATGAAAGGAGCAATTGAAGTACTTACTAAATATCAGGCAAAAGAACTGGGCAGCAGAAAAATAAGAGTGAACGCCGTAGCGCCGGGCGCTATTGAAACCGATTTTGGTGGAGGTGCAGTAAGAGACAATGCTGATATAAATGCCCAAATATCATCTATTACGGCACTCGGCAGAGTGGGTTTGCCAGACGACATAGGTAGTGTAGTAGCCTTTTTGTGTACCGACGATGCAAAATGGATAAACGCGCAGCGCATTGAAGTGTCTGGCGGAATGATGCTATAATGTTTTGGTTTATGGGGGAACAAGCTACCAGGCGCCCCCATAACTTTACTGCCATACTACGTATTCTTTCCTGTTGTACCAGGTTTCCAGGTACGACTCAAATTCTTTTTCTATGTTACCCCTTTTTATCTTCATGGTTGGGGTAAGTTTGTTGTTATCAATTGTCCACGGTTCATTCAGTATAACTATTCTGCGTACTTTTTCATAGGGTTTCAGGGTCGCGTTTACTGCATGGAGGGTTTCCTGCAGGCTTTCATTAACCTTCTCAGCGCTTTCGGCTTTTCCTATGTCAGACAATATCACCAGCGCAATGGGTTGGGGTAAGTTATTACCTGCCACGCATATCTGTTCTATCATGCAATTGGCAGAAAAACCGGCCTCAATAGGGGCAGGGGCCACGTACTCGCCTTTAGCTGTTTTGTACATTTCTTTTACCCTGCCGGTTATTTTCAGGTAACCTTCATTATCTATTTCGCCAACGTCGCCGGTATGAATCCAGCCCTCTGTATCAATGGTTGCGGCTGTCATTTCCGGTTCGCGGTAATAACCGTTCATATTCCAGGCCGAGCGTGTGCATATTTCGTTGGTTTCGGGCATCAGTTTTATCTCCATTCCTGGGTAAGGCTTGCCAATTGTTCCGTTTTTTATTTTTTCTCGGGGCATCATGGTGGCTACACCCAGGTTTTCGGTCATTCCGTAGGCTTCCTGAATTATGATACCCAGTTTTTTAAACCATTCAATTAACAATACCGGCATAGGTGCAGCAGAAGCCAGAATAATGATGGCATCATTCAGCCCCAATCCTTTGCGTATTTTTGTTTTAATCAGGTTATTTACAATGGGTATCTTTAATAATATATCCAGCTTGCTCTGCGAAATTTTTGACAATATACCCAACTGGAATTTGGTCCAGATACGCGGAACGGCCAAAAAATGCGTCGGATTGGCCACTGCCAGATTTCTGGCAAAACTCTCTACTGTTTCTGCAAAGTAAACAGTTGCGCCGGCAATGGTTGCTCCAGACTCTATCACCATTCTTTCGGCCACGTGGCACAATGGCAGATAAGATATAAACCGCGATTCAGGGTAGTCGAGTTTTGTATAATGCCGGGTATAATAAAGTGCCATAGTTAAAGCCTTGTAAGTTATCATTACACCTTTTGGGTTGCCGGTAGTGCCAGAGGTGTAAATAATACTGAAGAGGTCGTTCAAATCGGGTATAAAATTATCCTGCTTCGGCTTAAAACTATTCATGATCCATTCCCATTGCACATGCTTTGCCTGTGGGTTATAAGTAGGAAATGAAATACATTTTACACCCTCTGGTATGCCAGGCTCAATGCTTTTGGTGTCGTCCATTTTACCAATAAATAGTACACGGCAGCCACTGTGCGTCATTACCTGATTCAACTGTTCGGCATTTAGTGTTCCATAAAAAGGCACAGATACATGGCCTGCCATCAGAATACCGAAATCGGCTATCAGCCATTCTGCACAGTTTTTTGAAATAAGGCCAATGTTTGTTTTGGGTGGCAGGTTAAGCGATTCCAGATAGCTGGCTATTGTACGAGCCTGCAGGCCTACTTCTTTCCAAGAAAAATCTTTGTATGTATTGCCAAATGGCTGTTTTAGAAATATCTTGTCAGGCTGGTTTTTTTCATGGGCATAAAAATACTCCAGGAAGGTTTTATCTGGTAAAAGTTCCATAGCAGTAAAGGGTGTTAATAGGTTTCGGTTTTGTAAAATTAAATTAAAAAAGCAGAATTGCTAATTTGTCGGGCAAATTGCCTTGTGTATATTGTGCTTTTAGCGACAAAACAAAAGCAGCATGACTCAAAGGCTGAATCATGCTGCTTTCTAATTAAATCAATTCTTTATAATCAGATATTTTCAAGGATACGCTCCATTGAAACTTCGTATCCGATTTTCTCTTTTAAAGCACTTACTGCAACTCTTTCCTGCTCCATTGTGTCGCGGTAACGGATGGTCACGGTGTCATCTTCCATCGTCTGGTAATCAACTGCAATACAGTAAGGCGTACCGATTAAATCCTGACGGGTATAACGTTTACCAATAGCGCCGCCGTCGTCATAAACTGCTCTGAACGAAGATTTAAGCGATTGCGTAATGGCTTCGGCTTTTTCTGCCAATCCGTCTTTTTTTACCAAAGGTAAGATAGCAGCCTTAATAGGAGCCAGAGCCGGGTGCAGTTTCAAGTAAGTACGTTCTTTTTCGTTTTCACCTTCGCCTACAGTTTCTCTGGTAAAGGCGTTACAGAAAGTAGCCAGGAATAGTCTGTCGGCACCTACCGAAGTTTCAACTACATACGGAATATAATTACCGTAAGGCTTACCGTTGGCATCCAAGTCGGCATCAAAGTATTGTTGTTTTTTCTTCGATAGCTCCTGATGGTTACGCAAATCGAAATCAGTTCTTGAGTGGATACCCTCAATTTCACGGAAGCCGAATGGGAACTGGAACTCAATATCTACCGCGGCATTGGCGTAATGAGCCAGTTTTTCGTGGTCATGGAATTTCAGTTTCTCGGCCGGTAAGCCAACCGCTTTATGGAACTTCAAACGGGTTTCTTTCCATTCTTTATACCATTCCATTTCTGTTCCGGGACGCACAAAAAACTGCATTTCCATTTGTTCAAACTCACGCATACGGAAGGTAAACTGACGCGCCACAATTTCATTTCTGAAAGCCTTACCAATCTGAGCAATTCCGAAAGGTACTTTCATCCGGCCGGTTTTCTGCACGTTCAGGAAGTTAACAAAAATACCCTGTGCTGTTTCAGGGCGCAAATAAATCATGCTGGCATCTTCTGCCACCGAACCTACCTGTGTAGAGAACATCAGGTTAAACTGGCGTACCTCCGTCCAGTTAGCGGTTTTAGAGATGGGGCAAACAATATTTTCTGCAATAATTAATTCACGTACACCTGCCAGGTCTTCAGCGCCTAACAAACGGCCCATTTCTGCCAGTAATGCCTGCGCCTTTTCCGCCTGCCCCGCTGCTTCATATTCTTCTGCTTTGCCTTCCAATAACTGGTCGGCACGGTATCGCTTCTTGCTGTCTTTGTTGTCAATCATCGGGTCGTTGAAACCATCTACGTGGCCAGAGGCTTTCCAGGTAAGGGGGTGCATAAAAATAGCCGCATCAATCCCCACAATGTTATCGTGCAGTTGAGTCATGGCTTTCCACCATGCTGTTTTCAGGTTATTTTTTAGCTCTACACCGTTTTGACCATAATCATAAACTGCCTGAAGACCGTCGTAGATTTCAGATGAAGGAAACACAAAGCCATATTCTTTGGCATGAGAAATAATATCTTGCAGTGAATTAGTTAGTGCTGGTTTGCTCATTTAATTATTTTAAATAGATTTATGTCCTGATATTGAAAATCTTACAAAATTAGCGAAAACCTGACAAATACGTTAGCTATCTTATTATTTTTGGAGTAATTTGTCTGTGACCATTATTTATGAACCGAATCCTGAAATTTATTCGTGCTTCTCTTAGCATGTCTTCGCACGAGGCCAAAGGGGTTTTAGTGGCCTTTTTCATTATTATTGCTGCTATGCTATTCATGGCAGGCGCCGACTACTTTTTTAGCCAAAAACCACAGAATCTGACTATTTCGTCTCCCAAAGATATTGACAGCCTTACAGTGGCACTAGATACCAAGGCCAGCGCGTATAGCAAGTATGGTGAAGGTAAATCAGGCTTTGGTGGTTCCGAAGACAAAAATTACAAGTACTTCAATTTCAATCCTAATACGGCAACAGTAGCACAATTTCAGGAATTGGGCTTGCCAAAGTTTATTGCAGAACGTATAGAGAAATACCGCAGCAAAGGCGGGAAGTTCCGTAAGAAGGAAGACTTCAAGAAAATTTACGGTCTGTACCCTGAAACCTACGAGCGCCTGGCACCTTATATTGATTTACCTTCGGCAGATGAAACATCGGTCATTTCCCCGCAAACTACCTCAATAACCCAGCCGGCAAATTCTGAAAAGAACGAAGCGCCTGCCAGAGAGTTTAAGAAGGAAAACAAACTAACCAGGTTTGATTTAAATACAGCCGATACCACGCAACTAAAGTTAATTAACGGCATTGGCTCAGGCTATGCCCGGCGGATTGTGAAGTTCAGAGATGCACTAGGTGGTTTTGCCAAAGCAGAGCAGGTAAGAGAAACTTACGGTTTACCCCCCGAGACGGCAGACGAATTGTTAAAATATGGATTTGTGAGCGGAGGTATAAAAAAGCTGAAAATTAATCAGGTGGCAGTATCTGAACTAAGGCATTTGTATCTGAAGTATCACCAGGCAAAGGCCATTGTTTCTTACCGTGAGCAGCACGGAAGTTTTAAATCAATTGAAGATTTGAGACAGATAAAAGTACTGGATGAAGCCACTATTCAGAAAATTGAACCGTATCTGGAGTATTAAAAAAACAAGAGGGGCGTTAGCCCCTCCGGTTATCTTGTATTTTTGCAAATCTTCACTGATTCTTCAAACTTGTTCACAATCTCTTTCACCAGCCGCTCATCTTTTGTGTGAAGCGAGAAATTTGTTTTGCTCTCATTGTCATCATCATTTTTTAGATTAAACGAGCCGCCAATATTATGATTCTGGCCAAAGCCTACCTTCATTCTCATTCTATCGGCAGGTACAATCATCTTCAACTGATATTCTCCGCTGTCTTCTTTATCATAAGAAATCTTCTGTACGTCTTTCAATAACCATGAGATTCTCATTCCAAAATTGAGGTCTGAGTCTCTGGCATCAATATTCATATTCATCTGGCAGCCTTTAAATTTAAAAGTAGGTACGGCTTCATTGTCGTTCACTTTTAAATGGTTGCCATCTTTCTCTTTTACCAGTCGGTCTAGCTGGAAGCTCAACCATTTGGTATTTGATTCTAAAGTTTGAGCAAAGGCAAGGTTTGTGCCAAATAAAAGAATTACTGAGGTAATTAATAATTGTAGCTTTTTCATAATTCTGAGAGTTTACTTGTTAGTTTATGAGTAGATGCAGAACAGTTATTGAGGGTTGCTTACAAACAAAAATAAGCCCCCGGTTAAAGGGCTTATCTTCAAAATGCCGTAAATATTGGCTTTACATAAACTTGAAGTTGTAAGATAATGATACAATTGGCGCACCAAATACAACCAGTTTATAGGCCGATACAGCAGTACCTTGTGTACGAATAAATACAGAGTAGGCATTTTTCTTACCGTAAAGGTTAAAAACAGTGAATGTCCAGTTACCTTTAAAACGTTTGTCTTTCATGCTCGGTTGATAGATGTTCCACGCAAAGTCTAGGCGATGGTAATCTGGTAGTCGGGCATTGTTACGCACGCCATAGTATGGGTAGCTGGTTCCCTGATAGATAATAAAACCCTCTGGCATGGTAAAGGGGCGGCCGGTGCTATATGAGAAGTTAAACGAAAAATCGTGGTGTTTACCCTGATTAATAATTACAGAAGCATTGAATGAGTGCGGGCGGTCATAATTAGCTGCATACCACTTGCCAAAGTTAATCTGCTCGCCAAAGGTTGTGCCTTCAGATACCCTATTCTGAGAGCGGCTGTAGGTATAGTTTACCCAGCCTGTCATTTCACCTTTTTTCTTTGAAATCATAAATTCCAACCCATAAGAGCGGTTTTTACCTTGCAGCAATTGCATTTCGGGGTGTGCGTCAAGCAGGAAGTCGGCACCGGGCTTATAATCAATAATGTTATTGGTCATCCGATAGTAGCCTTCAACCGATAGCTCGTAGATATTGCCCGGCAGGTTATGAAACAAACCTGCTGCTAGCAATGAGCTTATTTGCGGACGAACGTGGGTGTCAGAAGTTTTCCAGCGGGAAGTCGGCAGGGGAGTAGTTGTATTAGTAACTACCTGCATATACTGGCGCATGATATTATAACCTGCCTTAATGGAGGTTTTGTCGCTAAGTGAATACTTAAAGCCTAATCTTGGCTCAAAGCCGCCGTAAGATTTAATGATTTTGCCTCTGGCATAAGAAATGGTATCTCTGACCGACAGTGCATCTTTTGGCTGGTTAGGCTCATAAATCTGCACACCGGCAGGCCCCAGCGCAAAAAACTGAGAGTATCTTACACCTAATGCCAGCGTGGCTTTAGGAGAAAGGGTGATTTCGTCTTCCGCATAAATACCGGTTTCTAACGAATATTCGTTAGGTGTTTTCAGAGCCAGCACACTACGGCTTGTGCCGGGCCTTAATTCTCCGGGCCCGACTCTGTATTTTGTAGCGCTGATACCGGCCTCAATGTTATGCTTTGCATAGTTAAAGTTAACATTGGTTTTAGCTTGTTTGTAGTCGATGTCGGACATTAAAACTACTTTATTGTCAGAGTTCAGTTCTGGCAGCAATGTTTTGGGTAAATAATAAGCCGATACCACCGTGGTTTGCATATTGATTTTTGGCGATATGGCATAAAACCAACGTGCAGAGAAGCTCCTGCTCCGGTAGTCATACTGAGTTGAAGTAGCATTAATGTTACCAATGCCACCCAGCAACTCGGTCTGAAAGAAGTCTTTACTGTAATAGCCTGAAGCTGTAATGGTATTTTTGGCATTGACACGATAAAAAAGCTTTGCCACTACATCAGTAAAGTTTGCTTTGATATCGTCCAGTTTTTTGGAAGCCAATGGCAAAAGGAAGTCGTTATAAGATGCACGGCCGGAAATCATTACGCCCAGTTTGTCTTTTATTACAGGAACATCAAGCGAGAGCCGATTTGATACCAGACTGATACCGCCATTCATTTTAAATTTATCAAGTGACGGCTGCGCCAGTGTTACATCCATTACAGAGGCTGCTCTGCCGCCAAAACGCGCAGGCGTATTGCCTTTGTAAACCTCAACGCCTGATGCCGCCTCAGACGGAAACGCCGTAAACAAACCAAACATATGGGTGGGGTTGAAAATCGGGATGTCGTCTAGTAATAACAGGTTCTGGTCAGTTGTACCGCCTCTGATGTTTACCCCGTTTGAGGCCTCGCCGACACTCGTTACGCCGGGCAACATCTGCAAACCCCGCAGAATGTCTATTTCGCCTACGGCAGCAGGTAGTTTTCTGAGGGTTTTTATATTTAATTGATTAACCCCCAGTAAAGGGCGCTGAATGTTGGCTTCTACGCCTTTGCTTGATACAATCACTTCTTCCAGCTCGTTTTCAACACGGCCCATCGAGTAAGTGCGTCTCATATCGGCATTTATTTTAATACCGTCTCTTACTGGTCTGTAGCCTACAAACTTTACAGTTACGGCGTGTTCTCCATACGGAATGCTAATGTCAAAATATCCGTTTTCATCGGTAACGGCGCCAAACTTCCCATAATCAATATTGATAGATGCCTTGGCGAGTGGTTTACCATCAAGTGTATCTTTTACATAGCCGCTAAAGCGGTAAAAAACCTGTGCCCTGGCTGCTAAGGTAAGTAGTAGAAATGAACTTACGATGTAAAGTTTTCTCATTTTTTAAAATAGAACAATTGATGGTGAATATGAATAAAAATCAGTTTTTAGGCTTTTTTACTCTTGGAACCCAGCCTTTGGGTTCAATTTTTGTACGGTTGGCACTTTCAATACATAAGGCCAGCGGAGGCCTGTCAGGTACACCATTCACTGTGGGTTCTGGTATAATCTGGTGGTCTAATAACCCGATTGGATACGCTTTGCCAGCTGCATTTTCACGGCTTATCCAGTATCTTATTTTTTTCATACTTGTAACCATAAAGAATCCGGCAACCATTTCATTATTTTCTTTGATATTCTTTACGTTACCAATTATGGCTGCGGGTGGTGTGTCAACCAAACTGCCATTGTTCTGAACCTGGTCGGCTAACAACTTTAAATATCTGTATGCACCAGGCGAAATAGATTGTTGAGTAATTTCTATCAGGCTTCCACCTTCCTGATAATAAGGTATTTTAGCTACAAGTCTGCCGCTTATGGTTTTTCCGTTACTATAAATATCACTGAAAACGTTCAGGTCTTTGCTTTTCAGTATTTCCCAGCAATTGCCATCGCAGAAATAATCATAGCTTAGATTTTCATACCCTGCTTCCTTTCTGCATCCGGGGGGTGTATTGGTTGTTCCTGTAAGATGATAACGGCCATCATTGCAGGTAGTGCAGATATCCTGAAGCTCCCATAATTTCCACGACCACATATAATTGTTATTCTGGTCGCCGGGGTCAGGGGTATCAATGTAAACATAATTGGCGGGGTCATAATACACGCCGCGGGGTACTCCCCTTGGCATAAACTCATCATACACCTTTACCATATCTGCCACCTTTATCAGCGTTTCTTTGGCAGATTTATATTGCCTGCCATCTGCTTTCTGAATATTTAACTGATACGAGCTTCCTTGTTTCAGCCGGAAAGACAGCGGTAAACTATAAATGCCATTATCTTCTTCGGCAAACCTGATTTTTTCTTTTTCGTCTACTATTAATTCAATTACAGCATTTTTTACAGGTATGGTATAATTGTTGTTTTC
Source organism: Emticicia sp. TH156 (assembly GCF_002855535.1). Lineage (NCBI taxonomy): Bacteria > Pseudomonadati > Bacteroidota > Cytophagia > Cytophagales > Leadbetterellaceae > Emticicia > Emticicia sp. TH156. The sequence continues at coordinate 131,311 of NZ_PKRS01000002.1, read as the reverse complement.
AGACGAAACAGACTCGTGTATTTTTATTCTCTGTTGCTCGTCGAGGTCAGTAAGGGTTGCATCAATTGTCAGAAAAATGCTTTTTCCATCAAAAGTTGCAGAAAACGGCTCAACACAGGAACAAACCCATAGTAGCAAAGAGACACAAAAAACACCTGTAAATTTGTTCATTTTAATGGTAATTAGGTTTATATCATGGCCTTACAAGCTACCTTAATCAATCCAGCCATCGGGCTTGCTTGGGGTACGGTACTTACCTTCCACACAAGGTGCCAGCGGAGGCCTTGTTACGTCAGAAGTGGAGGGTTCGAACGACACAGGACGCCCCAGAAGCCCTATCGGTCTGGCTTGGCCAGAGGCGTTTTCACGTCCGAGCCAGTATCTTACTGCACGTACTGATGTTACCATGAAAAAGCCAGCCACTGGTTCGTCAGGTTTGGTCATATTCTTAACGTTGCCAATTATAGCCGCCGGAGGGGTATCTACCAGGCTGCCATTGTTCTGCACCTGATTAGCCAGCAGTTTCATATATTGATAGGCATTGGGTGAAACTGATTGCTGTTTTACTTCTATCAATGCTCCGTGGGCGGCATAATAGGGTATTTTGGCAATTAGCCTACCTTGAATAGGCTTACCATTAGAATAGATATCACTAAAAACGTTCAGGTCCTGATTATAGAATATCTGCCAGCAGTTTCCGTTGCAATTATAATCATAAGTTACATCCGAATAATTAGCTTCAATCTTGCATTGCCCCGGATAATTGTTCAAGAAAAAACGCCCGCCAATACATGTAGCGCAAATGCTTTGTTTTTCCCATAGTTTCCAGGTCCACATATAATTGTTTTTCTCAGTGGCAGGGTCTTGGGTGTCAAGGTAAACATAGTGTGCCGGTTCTGTTCCGAGCGATGCCTCAATGCCATCTATCTTAAACTCATCATACACATTTGTAATAGCCGGAATACCGCCCAGCTTCTCTACTTCAGATTCATATCTGGTGCCATCTGCCCGCTGAAAAGCAAGTTTATAACTTCGGCCAACTTGGGTATGAAAAGATAAAGGAAGTACATATACCCCGCCTGAACGCTCAGTAAGCGGAATTCTCTCGGTGTTGTCTACTATGATTTCTACCTTGGCACTGGCTACAGGAATGGCATAAACAGTATTGGCGGCACTGTAAGACTCTATAATTTTTACAGATTGCTCTTCGGCTAAGTCGGTAATGGTAGCATCAATTGTCAGTATTTTTCTTTCTTGCTGAACATTCAGGTCGTAAGGCTCTACGCAGGCATAAAACATTACACAAATTGAAATCAGGTATGCGAGGTTTTTGCTTTTGAGCATTTGATTAATTATAATAATGATGTTTTCTTAATATATCCAACCTTCCGGTTTGGTATCGGTACGGAATCTGCCCGGTATGCACGGCGCCAGAGGTGGCCTCGGCGGCTCTGGCGGTAATGAAGCAGGCTCATAGTTGAGCTTATGCCCCAGAATACCCGTTGGTACTGCGCCGCTGCCTTCGGCGTTACGGCGGCTCAGCCAGTAGTTTACTTTTCTGACACCCGTTACCATAAAAAAGCCTGCTACTGCTTCTGTAGCATTATTAATGTTTCTGATGTTACCAATAACAGGTGCAGGCGGGGTATCAACCAGGCTTCCTGTTGTTTGCACCTGGTCTGCCAGTATTTTCAGATACCTGTAGGCTGCTGACGTTACCGATTGCTGGGTAATTTCTATTAAGGCGCCCTCGGCCGAGTAATAGGGTATTTGTGCTACCAACCTTCCGGTTATGGGTTTGCCATTGCTAAACACATCACTGAAAACATTCAGTTTGGCGCTGTAAAAAATATCCCAGCAATTGCCATTACAAGCATAATCAAAAAATGGCGTCTGGCTATATTTTTCTTCTCTTACACAATCGCCAAAAGGCAATGGTGAAGTATAATACCTGCCATAAGAGCACGATTTACAAATGATTTGTTTCTCCCATAATCTCCACGACCATACGTAATTGTTTTTCTCGCCGGCGGGGTCATTGGTGTCAACGTAAACATAATTTGCCGGCGCTTTACCAGAGGCAGTTTCAAGGCCGTTCAGCATGAAGTCATCATAAACTTTTTCTATTTCGGGTACGGTTGTCATTATTTCTTCTGCCGATTCATATTTTGTTCCGTCAGGTTTTACGAAAACAAGTTTATACGCATTCCCGGCCTTTACTTTGAACGACGCAGGTAGCGCATAAATGCCAACGTCTTTTTCTGTAAGTGTTATCTTATCTGTATTATTGACAATAACTTCCACTTTCAGATTGCTAACCGGAAAAGTATAAACCGTGCTATTACGGCTTTCAGACTCTGTGATACTAAAAGTCTGCTGTTCGTCGGTATCTTTAATGGTAGCGTCTACAGTCAGTATTTTTCTTCCATAGGGGAACGCAACTTCAAACGGTTCGACGCAGGCAAACACGCCAAAAACAATTGACAAAAACACCCAGGTCTTTTTAGCACTCATGAACATCTGCATTTATTATTTGTTGTGTGATTAATTTAACCAGCCATCTGGTTTTTCAGGTGTGCGTGTCGGCCCTTTTTCACAAGCATAAGAGAGAGGAAAAGTAGATAAATTAGGTTTACGACCTAACAACCCGATTGGGGCAGCTTTGCCAATGCCATTTTCCCGACTTAACCAATACTTTTGAACCACCATACTTGCTACCGAAAAAACACCTGTAACGGGTTCATCAGCGTTATTTAGATTCCTGATGTTTCCTATAATAGCCGCAGGGGGTGTGTCTACCAGTGTTCCATTGGTTTGCTTTTGTTCGCTTACCAGTTTAAAATATTTGTATGCCTTTTCTGATACTGTCAGTTGTTTAATTTCAAGCAGGGCACCATCAAAAGAATAATAGGGTATTTTTGCTACCAGCCTTGATTTAACCAGTTTTCCGTTTGAAAATCTATCGCTGAAAACATTAATGTCTTTATTATTTAAAATTTCCCAGCAGTTAGTTTTACAGTAATAATCGTAATAATCTATTCGGCAAAACTTCTGGCTCTCCCAAAGTTTCCAGGGCCATAAATAATAATCGGTGGTGTTACGGTTGTCCTGAAAATCCAGAAAAACATAGCTGGCCGGTATATCATTCAAATCGCCTTTCAGACCCTTTACCTCAAAATTGTCAAAGATGCGGTCTATGGCAGGTACCGGCGTTGTTTTTTCCTCTGTCGACTCATAGGTAGTTCCATCGGGTTTTTTAAACCGCAGCTTGTAAGTTCTGCCGGGTTCAATCCGAAAAAACTCAGGCAAATAATAAACTCCGTTTTGGTTTTCGTGCAGGCTGATTTTTTCTGAGCCGCTCACTATTAATTCAACATTCAGGCGCTTTACAGGTGTATTGTAAATGTCTCCGCTAAAATTGCTGGTTTCGTTAATACGAATGGCCTGTGTCGGTTCTACATCATTTAAATTAGCTTCTACAACCAGGTACCGGGCATTATTTGGCAGAGGAATCTCATAAGGTATAACACAGGCGCATAGCAGTTTTGCAGGCAAAAAAAGTGTAGCTTTTGAGAATCTTTCCATCACAACAATATATGTTATCTATTGTGAAACTAATTATTACAAATATAATTATTCAAAGAGAGATTAGAAATTAATAATGTGTAGTGAGGATATTTAATAGATGAAACCCCTTAATGAGCCGTTGAAAAGCCTTAATTATACTTACTGGGCTAGAAGTCAACCTGAAAACTGAGAACCGGCACCAGGCCGTTTCCGGTTTTTCGGGTTTCAAGCCGGTTTTCAACGCTGTTGTATTGCACGCTTGTTGAGTTTATCCGGTTGGTGGCGTTCTGAATATCAAGCGACACAACCGTTGCATATTTACTTTTATTGGTTCTGTACGATACCCGGCCATCCAAACGGAAATAGGCAGGTGCCTGCAACGAATAGTCGGCTCCTTTAAGCTGAACGTAGGTTTTCTGAATGGCAGATGCCGCCTCGTCAAGAGGAGTAAACCTAAAGCCGCCGTTATAAATTGACCTGGCGCCTATCTGAAAAACAGAGCCGTTTTTAAAAGTAAATTCGCGCCCGAAAGTAAATGCAGTGCTGAACACATCATTGAAAGAAGAGTTGTAGGTCTTACGGTCAAACGTCTGATATCGGGCATTGAACAACGAGCCTGTAATAACCAGGTAGTATTTTTTTGAAAAGAAACGCTCAACAGATAGGTCTATTCCGTAGTTTTTACCTTTGCCCTTGCTTACAGTAGTAGACTCAGGGAAGTAGTCAGAGTAATTTAACATCCAGTAAGATGACCCGGCTACAGGCTCAACCGGAATTTTTCTAAGTAGTTGGTAATAGGTTTCTGCTGAGAATTTCCAGAGGCCGGGTGTTACATAACTATAACTCAAAATAAAATGGTTAGACCTTGGGAAAGACAAATTCTTGTTGGGTTTAGACGCGGTAATTACCCCTGCTATGGTATCTCTTTTGCTATAAAAATAAGCGCTCATAGGCAAAAGCTGTGCGTATAGCCCATAAGCAAAACTGATGGTATGCGCTTTGGGTGAACGATACATGACAGATAACCGTGGCTCTAAAGAGGCGGTGTTGTTCAGAAAAAGGTGCATGCTATGCAAGCCGGCGTTTAGCGTAAACCCATTGCCGAGGTTCTGCACTATCTGTGCATAGACCTGCGCCGTTTGCGTGCTGCCGCTGCCGCTTACAGATACCTGCCGCCCGGCCTGAAGCTGGTTAATGTCTGTTACGTTATTACGGGGGGCGGTTTCTCTGAAAAAGTCGAAGTCAATATAATTCAATATCAACCCGGTTTTCAGCCTTGTTTGGCTGCTGAACTTATAATTGTAGCTAAGCGAACCCGCAAGCCTGAATTCAGAGAATCGCTGGGTGTCGTACCTGAACCGTTCATCTTTCAGGTTCAGGGTGTCAGAGTTACGTATGATTGAGCTTCCTATTACGGCCACAACATATTTGAGCGACGATTTCTCGTTGATATTACTGGTATGGGTAACGCCCATAGCGCCCATGTTGGCCGGGCGCAGCCGGTCTTCCCAGTTATCGGGTTTTCCGGGTATGCGTTTATCAGGGTCTTCTACCGGAAAATAATGTTCGGTGCTTAGCCCTCCTAATCCGAAAACGGTAGTGGTTTTCTTACCGTCTTTACTATGAAAAGCCAGCTTGAACGATAAATCCTGAAAAAGATTGGATACCCGTTCGCCCACAAGGTAATATCCCATCTGGCTCAATAACCCCAGGGTAGAGTATCTGTAATTGACCAGGTAAGACGAACGACCTTTGGTGATTGGCCCTTCGGTAGAAAAATCCAGCCCAAGTAAGCCTATTTTTGTGCGATACTCTCTTTTTTGCTGATTCCCCTCTCTGAACCGGATATCAAAGGCTCCGGTAATGGCATTGCCGTATTCGGCAGGCATACCGCCGGTAAAGAAATCTGAGCGGCTCAGCAGTTGTGCACTGAAAACCGTAATGCCTCCACCGCCCGAACCCGGCTGCGCAAAGTGATTGGGGTTAGGGATATCAATTCCTTCCAACCGCCATAAAATGCCATAAGGTGAATTACCTCTTACAATAATTTTATTTTCGTTTTCGTCGCGGCCGGGCTTAACGCCCGGATACGCCAGCGCCATCCGGCCGGGGTCGTTAACCGATGCCGGGATACGCTCGGTTTCTTCAACCGTAAAAGACCTTGCACTTACAAAAGCCAGATCATTTACCGGTCGGCTGGTGTTTTGTGAAGCCGTTATTTTTACTTCCTGCAAATCGCTGCTTGCTTCTGCCATCTCTATGGTGAGCACGGCTTCTTTTACTGAATTAAGGATAAACTCTTCGCTTGCGTAAGCCTCATAGCCAATTGAAGTACACTTCACAGAACGACGCCCTATGGCAACATCAGGAATTGAAAACAGCCCCGAGGCATCAGTAATGGCTCCTTGTGTAGTGCCTGTTACCTGTACTGAGGCACCTGTAATGGGCTGGCGGGTTATGCGGTCAATTACACTGCCTCTCACCACCTGAGTTTTGGTTTGGGCCAGTACTGATACACAGCAGAAAAGTGTAAACAAAAGAGTAATGGGTGTTTTCATAGGGTAGCAGAAGGTTTAAACAAATATATTGAAATAATGACGAAATCAGATAGCTAATAAAAAATGTTACAATTGCTCATTTTTTTTAATAAGCCCGAATTATCTTTGGGAACGTCAATCAAACTAAACATCATGAAAAAAATCTACCTGTTTGTATTTTTTTATTTAACCGTCAACCAAGTTCTTTCACAGAATGCAATTCCGCTCATTCTTTCTGAGCGAGAGCGGGCAGTGGTGATAGATGAAATTCTGGAAGACAGAATGAATAATCTGTTGCCACAGCTGATGCGCAAAGAAGGTATTGATATGTGGGTGCTGATAGCAAGAGAATATAACGAAGACCCCGTTATGAAAACCATGCTTCCTTCTGTTTGGCTTTCGGCACGCCGACGTACAATTATGGTGTTTTTTGACAAAGGACCAAAAGAAGGTGTAGAAAGACTGGCCATTGCACGCTACGACGTAGGTAATTTGCTGAAAGGTGAATGGGACCTGAACACCAACCCTGACCAGTGGGATGCCCTTATGAAGGTAATAAAAGAAAAGAACCCTAAGAAAATAGGCCTTAATTTTTCGACCCACTATGCCCATGCCGATGGGCTGACCTACACCGAACACAAAGAGTTTTTAGATAAACTGCCAACAGATTTACAGGGAAGAGTAGTGTCGGCAGCCAACCTTGCCGTTAACTGGCTGGAAACCCGCACCACCCGCGAAATGATTATTTACCAGCAGATATGTCGTATTTCTCACGAAATTATTCAGGAGGCATTTTCAGATAAGGTTATTCAGCCCGGCATTACCACTACCGACGACGTGGTGTGGTGGCTGCGCCAGCGAGTAACTGATTTAGGCCTGGAAACCTGGTTTCACCCAACGGTTGATATTCAAAGATTTGACCCTGAAAACTTTGACCACCTGCGGACATTTTCAAAGCGGCCGCAAAAGCAGGTAATTATGCCCGGCGATTTGTTGCATTGCGATTTCGGCATTACCTATCTGCGCCTTAATACCGACCAGCAGCAGCATGCCTATGTGCTTAAACCCGGCGAGGCAGATGTACCCGGGTATCTGAAAGCTGCTTTCAAACAAGGTAACCGTTTACAGGATAACCTCACTGATAATTTCAAGGCAGGTTTAACCGGAAACGAGATTCTGGCAAAGGCGCTTACGCAGTCTAAGAAAGAGGGTTTAAGAGGCACAATTTATACGCATCCCATCGGGAATCACGGCCATGCAGCGGGGCCAACCATAGGTATGTGGGACAACCAGGGTAAAACCATTGGCAGCGGAGACTACCCACTCAATTTCAATACAGCTTATTCAATTGAACTGAATGTGTCGGTAGATTTACCTGAATGGAAGAAGCCCATCAGAATAATGCTGGAAGAAGACGGATTCTTTGACGAGAAGGGTTTTCGCTACATTGATGGTCGGCAGACAGAGATTATTCCGATCCCTAAACCGCTGAGCGGTGTGAAATAATGAAAAAGAAATTGGTAAAGATAATTGCAATCTTTACCAATTTTATAATATGAATCCCAAAGCTAAGAAATGCTTGTAAGTACGGATTTACCGAAATTAGTTGAACCTATCTTCCGCTTTATCTATTCGCACTTTTCTATGTAATGTTAGCCCATAATTCTTTTTTGGCCTTGAAATGCTCCTTAATTGTTTGTTAGAAAAACCTTAAAAAAAAATAAATGCCTGAAACAGTAGTTTTAGCTTTGTATCTTTGAATAAGTTATTGGCTTGAAAATAGATGCTGTAAGCCGCTCAAAGCAGCTTACCGCCAGAGCAATATGATTAAGATTAAGTACAATTATAAAGATTCAGAAAGGAAATGTCGGTAAAGAAAATTCTGGTAATTGAAGATGATCAGCGAATTGCTCAATTACTTACACGCGGCCTGGCCAACAAAGGTTTTGAAATAGACGTGGCTCACAACGGTACACTTGGCCTAAAAAGAGCAGAGTCAATAGATTATGACCTGATAATATTAGACATTAACCTGCCCGAAATGAATGGCTTTGATGTTTGCAAACACCTGAGAGTTGTTAAACCTACATTACCGATTCTGATGCTGACAGCCATGAGCGAGATTGAAGATAAAATAGAAGGTTTTGAGGCAGGTGCAGATGATTATATAGTTAAACCATTCGATTTCAGAGAATTGTATCACCGTGTAATGGTGGCTTTAAGACATAATAATGCTGAGCCTGAAAATGTGGGCAATATAATGCGAATTGCTGACCTGGAGATTTTTCTGGACAGTAAACTGGTGAAACGAGCAGGGCAGGAGATAAGACTAACTGCCCGCGAGTACGATTTCCTGCTGTTTCTGGTACGAAATCAGGGAAGAATTATTTCTAAGCCAGAAATTGCCACAAACGTATGGGATATTCACTTCGACACCGGCACCAATGTAATAGAGGTCTATATTAATATTCTGCGTCGCAAAATTGATAAGGGCTTTGAGCCTAAGTTGATTCATACCCGCCCGGGGCTGGGTTATATGATTAGAGAAAGTGCATGAAAATTCAAACCAAAATAGCAATCCAGTTTTCAATAATTGTTGCCAGTTTATTGTCTTTGTTTTCGTGGATTATCTACCAGCAATCGGCCTCCTACAGAGAGGAAGAGTTTCTGGAGCGTCTGAAAAACAAGGCCCTGACAACCGCATCCTTTTTTATTAAAGTAGATGAAATTGACATGGCATTGCTCAAAATTATCGATAAAAACACCCTCACCGCCCTTCACGACGAAAAAATCCTGATTTTTTCAGATAAAGACGAGTTGCTCTACAGTAACATTGACGACATTGTCATTGATTATGACGCCGCCCTGCTGGACCGCGTGCGTGAAGCAAAATTCTTAGAGCTTTCAAAAGGCGAAAACGAATCGCTGGGGTTGGTTTATAATCTGGGTAAGCAAAACTATGTGGTTCTGGCCTCGGCCTATGATAAATTCGGTAAAAGCAAACTCAAAAATCTGCGACATACACTGGTTGTGGGTTTATTGGTGGGTATATTAATTACTATTATACTGGGGGTTTTCTTTGCAGGCAATGCCCTAAAGCCTGTTAATGTGTTTATCAGTAAAATAAGCACAATTACGGCCAACAACCTAAGGCAGCGTATTGAAGGATACGATACCAAAAACGAAATAGGTATGCTGGCTGCGGCCTTTAACAAGATGCTCTCGCGGCTGGAGCAGTCGTTCGAACTCCAGAAAAGCTTTGTTTCTCATGCCTCTCACGAACTACGCACACCATTGGCGGCGTTGAAGTCGGAGGTAGAAATTAGTCTGGAGGAGAACCTGACTATCGACCAGCACAAAGGCATTTTAAAGAATATCCGGCACGATATCAACAGGTTGATAAATTTGTCGAACGGGTTGCTGCAAATTGTACGTCCGTTTAAATCGCCTCTCATTAATTTTGGCGAAGTACGGATTGACGACATTATTTTTCAGGCGCAAGACGAGCTGGGGCTAGGCAAGCCGGAGTATAGAATTACTGTGAAATACGCCCAGGAACCCGAAAACGAATATTCAATTATTGTATTTGGCAATGAGGCATTGTTGAAAACCACTTTTATTAATCTGATAGATAATGCCTGCAAGTATTCGCCCTTGCAGCAGGCAGAGGTCATTATAGATTTTACAAAAAACCACACCCTGATAAGTATAAAAGACGAAGGCATAGGTATACCTAAAGAAGACCTCGACTCAATTTTTGAGCCTTTCTACCGCTCAAAGAATGCACTCAATATATCCGGTTTTGGTATCGGGTTATCTGTCTGTAATAAAATAGTAGAGCTGCACAAAGGCAAAATAAGTATTCAGAGCGAGCTCAATTCAGGCACCAAAGTGACGGTTCAGTTACCCAATGCAGATACCCACTGAGCAGTATTTTAATGTGGGTACTTATAGTTTAATCGGCATTTAATACCGGCTTATAATGATTTTAATACTTTTGGCTGAGATTTGTCACAGAAAGTTCGCCAGACAGGCGGACAACTAACAAATCTCAAAACTATTAAAAACATGAAAAAGTCAATCTCATTAGCAGCTTTAGCAGTTGCTATCCTTTTCGCCCCTGTTACATTTGCTGCCAAAGGTGGCATTAAACAACAAGCTCCTAAAGAAAAACCGGCCAAAGTAGAGAAAAAAGAAGCCAAAGCTGAAAACAAAACTACCGAGCCAGCCAAAAAACACCATAAAAAAGAAAAGAAAGATTGATTTGAAGAAGAATGATACAAGGGGCTACCTGAAAGGGTAGCCTTTATATTTTTATACCTTCGGCCGTAAAGCGTTTTTTGATGGCCAGTAGCAGGTCAGACCTCATACCTGAGGCTTTGGCTGAAGACTTACACCATACGCTCAGGCGCAGGGTAATCCATGAGTCCATCAAGTCTACTACCTGCACCATAACAGGCTTTAATTCATCGGTCGAAACCCGGTTTACTTCAGATCCTGAGGCATTATAAAAATCGGGGTGTGCAGAAGCAATCTCCTGAAGCAGCAGTATGGCTCTGTCTACATCATCAGTCATGATTTTCAGGTTGATAAGATTACACACCTTGTCATCTATAATTGTTGAATTCACCACGTAATCTCTGGTAATAACCGCGTTCGGAACAATAATATGCCCGTTTTCAGGATTATTGATAACTGTAAACTGTAACGTGATGTCTTCCACAATGCCCTGGTTACCGTTGGGGAGCTTGATAGAATCCCCAATCCGGAAGGGCTTTGATACTACAATAAAGATGCCACTGACAATATTGCCAAAGGTTTGTTGCGTTGCCAGACCAATCACTACCGATAATATACCTGCGCTGGCCCAAAGCGTGGTGGCCAGTTTCTCCAGACCAGGTATAAGATGAATAACGGCTATCAGCGCCACGGCAAAAATGACAAAGCTGGAGGCATTTTTCAGGAAACTGAAAGTAGTGGCATTGATACGCATATTGCCGGTACTGCGTAGGGCGTATCTGTTTAATGCCTTACGTGCCACCTGCGACACAATTAATGCCACAACCAGAATAATAAGAATACTTACCGAATGGAAAAAATCAAGAAACGCACCTTTCATACTATGGCAACAGAATGTTTTATGCCACAAAGGTAATCTACACCTCCTGTAATTACCAAAATACCGGCATCCGGTTTTATTGAATGGCAGATACTACCCTGATACTGACCACTTCTCTTACCCAACGGGCGTGTTTTTTGTCTTTAGGCACAACGAATCGAAAGGGGCCTTCGCCTTTGGGCAGTGCCTGCCCATCTACCTTATCGGCTATGATGATTAGCTGGTCTGTAAATTCGGGGTCCAGTTCAGGTAAAGCAAAAACTGCCTGATAGCCGTCAGCCGCTTTGGCAATCAGATATTTGGTCAGGTTTTTGCCACGCAGCTGGGTACCAAGTGTGGCATTGGCCTGCTTTAAGATTTCTGATACGGCAACACCACTGAACAAATGCTCTTTACCGTCTTGGTCTCTGCCTTTAACCTCGGTGCGTGGCAGTTTCGCAAAATCAGTTTCAGCAATGATAAGTGGTTTTTCAACCTCGCCTTCTACTTTCAGGGTGGTTGTCTGTGCATCAGCAAAGCCTGAAACAAGCATAAGCACCAGTATGCAGAGCGATAATTGAATTCGGAAAGAGCTGGTCATCATTCGTTTGGTAGTTTTATGTAGAGTCGCTATATTTGAAAAAATATAGCGTTTCAAATATAGAACATTTCATGCAAACACAATAAATGAAGAGGCTATAAATAATCGGGTAATTAGTAATGGGGTATGTATTTCTTTCAAGGCTTTACACTATTTTTGTAAAAGAGCTTTATTTAAACACAACAACTATGCAGGAGTTACCCTCTGGCGTGAAAGACATAAAAGTGGCCGGTAGTATCTGGATTGAACGTGCTGATGGCTCAGAGCGGTATCTGGGCAAGGGGCGCATTCAGCTAATGGAACTTATCATTGAGCATGGTTCAATCTCTAAAGCGGCACAGGCCATGCAGATGTCGTACAAAAGAGCCTGGGACCTGATTACTTCTATGAACACCCAGTCAGAAAAACCTTTAGTGGCTACACAAGTAGGTGGCAAACAGGGCGGTGGAGCCATCGTAACTGACGAGGGCCACCGGGCCATAGAGGCCTATAAAGCATTGCAACAACGATTCGAGGCATTTATGAGAGAGGAGACCCAAAAATTATAGGAGTAAATATTTTATTGCCTTCAGTAAAATACTGATATTGCGTTGTATTTTAATAAATATAGCGAATGGCTCAATCTATTCTCATGGACTCTTCCTTCTATCTTCTGCTTTTTCTGATGGCCATTGTGGCGTTTCTTTATTCTTCTGTTGGGCATGGAGGGGCAAGCGGATACCTGGCAGTAATGGCATTGGCAGGAGTAGCGCCATCGATGATGAAATCGTCTGCGCTAATCATGAACCTGGCGGTTTCCTTGTTTTCTTTTATAGGGTTTTATAGAGCGGGTTATTTCAGAGTCAACCTGTTTCTGCCGTTTGCACTGGCAAGTATTCCAATGGCGTATCTGGGGGGTACCATGACACTGCCCGATAGCCTGTATAAAAAAATTCTGGCGGCCTGTATTCTTCTATCAATTGCACGTTTGCTATACCAGTTCAGGTCTGAAGAAACCCCTAATCGCCCTGTGCCATTATGGGCAAGTCTCATTTCCGGTGCATCCATCGGGCTATTATCGGGTATGATAGGCATTGGCGGTGGTATTATCCTTAGCCCCTTGATGTTGCTGATGCGCTGGGCAAAACTCAAAGAAACCGCAGCGGTATCGGCGTTGTTTATCTTTGTCAATTCACTTTCCGGTTTGTATGGTCAGTTATCAAAAGGGGGCATTCATCTCACACCAGACCTGCAATGGGCAGTAGGCGCTACCATAGCAGGCGGGCTGCTGGGGTCTTATTTTGGTAGCCGGCGTTTCAATATTCCAACGCTCCGATACCTGCTTGCCACCGGGCTTGCCATAGCCACTATCAAGCTTTTCTTTACCTGATTTCTTAACGGGTCAAATTCTCCTTTTTTAACACCGAAACACCAAAAGGTTTCCGGAAGCTGTTATATTTGTTGCACAATTGCTCTTTGCTTTTCCATAACTGCTGCTTTTCTACCCGGCAAAGTAAGATTGAATAATTTAACAACCCTGTACACTTCCTTTTATGAAAAGAATCTTATTCATTCTTATATTTTTTACTACGGCCCTGCAAGCCCAGCAGGCCAACCTTAAGCTCTGGTACAAGCAACCGGCCAATACCACCTGGACCAAAGCCCTGCCATTAGGCAACGGACGTTTAGGCGCTATGGTTTATGGTAATGTAAAGACTGAAACTTTTCAGCTGAACGAATCTTCATTCTGGTCGGGTAGCCCCAGCCGCAACGATAACCCCGATGCCAAAGCCGCATTGCCGGGCATCAGAAAATTAATTTTTGAAGGTAAAAATCAGGAAGCACAGGAGTTGGCACAGAAAAGCATCATTGCCAGAAAAAACCACGGGCAGATGTTTTTGCCTGTGGGTAATTTGCAACTGGATTTCCCCAACCATGAGAGTTACGATAATTACAAACGAGAACTGGATATTGAACAGGCTCTACAAACCACCACTTATCAGGCCAACGGAATAAAATATACACGCACTGCATTTATATCTATCCCCGACCAGATAATGGTCATTCGCCTGAATGCCAATAAGCCTAAAAGTATATCGTTCCGCTTATCAATGAACAGCCCTTTTAAAACGGCATCGGCAGTTCAGAAAGACGAGTTATCGGTCTGGGGGCTGGGCAAAGACCATGAAGGCGTAAAAGGTGCGGTAAGGTTTAACACCATTGCCAGAATACTACCCAACGATGGGCAAATGAGCAGAAACGACTCAAGCCTGAATGTTGAAAACGCCACGGCCATTACACTTCTGGTATCTGTTGCCACCAACTTTGTCAATTATCAGGATATAAGCGGTGATGAAAGCAGAAAAGCCAGGAGCTACATGGAAAAAGCAGCAAAAATACCATACAGCAATTTGTTCAATAACCATATATGTGAGTACCAGCAGTTGTTTAGGCGTGTAACATTAGATTTAGGTTCAACAGAAGCAGCAAAACTGCCTACCGACGAACGCCTGAAAGCTTTTGCACAAGGTAACGACCCAGCTCTGGTGTCGTTGTATTTTCAGTTTGGCCGGTACCTGCTCATATCTTGTTCACAACCCGGCGGGCAACCCGCAAACTTGCAGGGCATCTGGAATAATCAGGAGAATCCGCCCTGGGACAGCAAGTACACCATTAATATCAACACCGAAATGAACTATTGGCCTGCCGAACTCACCAACCTGCCAGAAACGCATGAGCCGCTGTTTGATATGGTGCATGAGCTGTCGGAAACCGGCGCTGAAACTGCCCGCAGAATGTATGGCGCCAATGGCTGGGTGGCACACCATAACACAGATTTATGGCGTATAAACGGAGCAGTAGACGGGGCTTTCTGGGGTATGTGGCCAATGGGCGGCGCCTGGCTGAGCCAGCACCTGTGGCAAAGGTATTTATACAGTGGCAACAAAGTATTTCTGCAAAAATATTATCCGGTTCTAAAGGGCGTTGCTACTTTCTACCATGATTTTCTGGTTACAGAGCCAACACATCAATGGCTGGTGGTAACACCCAGCACATCGCCTGAAAACTCGCCTGCCGGTAGGCCCAACTCATCTATAACAGCGGGTGCAACTATGGATAACCAACTGGTTTTTGATGTGTTTTCTAACCTTATCAAAGCTGCCGAAATTCTGAAAACAGATGCTGAATTTGCAAATCAGATTAAAGCCAGACTGAAATTGATCCCCCCAATGCAGATAGGGCAGTATAATCAGTTGCAGGAATGGCTGGAAGACCTGGACGACCCCAAAGACCAGCACCGGCATATTTCGCATCTGTATGGTCTTTTTCCGTCTAATCAGATTTCGCCCTATCAAAACCCAGCCTTATTTGCGGCCGCACGCAATTCATTAATTTACAGGGGCGATGTGTCTACAGGCTGGTCAATGGGCTGGAAAGTAAACTGGTGGGCAAGGCTGCTGGATGGTAATCGCGCCTATAAACTGATAACCGACCAGTTGTCGCCCGCCGAAGCGCCCGGCCGGAAAGGAGGTGGTACCTACGACAACCTGTTTGATGCCCATCCGCCGTTTCAGATTGACGGCAACTTTGGCTGCACTGCCGGTATTGCGGAAATGCTGGTACAAAGCCATGATGGGGCCATTCATTTATTACCTGCCCTGCCCGACAGATGGAGAGAAGGCAGCGTGAGTGGATTAAGAACCAGAGGCGGTTTTGAAATTGTAAAAATGGCCTGGAAAGACAGCAAAATAACAGAACTGGTTATTAAATCTACCATTGGGGGTAACTGCCGCCTGCGCGTAGGTAATGCACTGAGCCCGGATATAACCATGAGTAACGCAGAGGGCATAAACCCTAATCCGTTTTTTCAGACGGCGGCTATTAAAGAGCCACTGGTATCACCCAAAGCCAAAGTCAATGCCGATTTTATCAGGCAAAAATTTGAGTATGACTTGCCTACTGATGCAGAGGAAACGTATGTAATATTGTTGGAGAGGTAAGTGATAGGCCAAAGCGAATATTTGACTTACTGCAGATTTATCAACTCAAACATAAGCGGCCATATTACAGTGAAATGGCTGCTAAAAAGTAACGCTATCAATGCCTGAAGGCTAAATAGGTAGCCATGTAAGTAGTACATATCTGCGTAACTCAGTATAATCTTATATATATTCTCAAAAAAATACTTTTAATGTATTACTGACACTTATTCTTTGCTTTTTGATTACATTTGTCGGTCATTCAAATTATTAGAAATTCTAATGAAAAAACAATTCAATCCTATTCTTATTCTACTATTTCTGCTTGTGAGTGCAAGCGCTTTTGCACAGCAAAAAAAAGTTTTGGTTTTTTCTTTAACAAAAGGTTTTCATCACAACTCCATTAAAGAAGGAAACCAGTTTTTTCTTGACTTAGGCAAAAAGCAGGGTATTGTGGTAGACACCACAACCGACGCCACTAAGTTTAATGAAGCCAATCTGAAAAACTACAATGCTGTTGTGTTTTTAAGTACTACCGGCGACGTGCTGAATCCGGCACAACAGGCCGATTTTGAGCGGTATATTCAGGCCGGTGGCGGTTACTTTGGTATCCATGCGGCATCAGATACCGAATATAACTGGCCCTGGTACAACGACCTGATGGGAGGGTATTTCGCCAGCCATCCGGGCGGCAGAGTATCAAACGTGCAAAAAGGTAAAATGATTACGCTCGACAAGACCTTCCCGGCTTCGGCGCATTTTCCTGATACTTTTGAAAAAACCGACGAGTTCTATGATTTCAAATCTTTGAAAAAAGATATCCTGAAGTTTATTGTAAGGGTAGACGAAAGCAGCTACCAGATGGGTAGAATGGGTGACTTCCACCCAATGGCCTGGTATCATGAGTTTGACGGCGGTAAAGCCTTTTACTCAAACTTTGGTCATACGCCTGAAACCTTTACCAAAGAGCCATTAATAGCAGAACACTTCTGGCAGGGTTTAAAATGGGTAATGGCAAACAAGCTTGACTACTCAAAAGCCCGCTCGGTACGCGCACCGGAAGAAAACCGTTTTGAACGCATTACATTGGCAAATAACCTGAACGAGCCTACCGAACTGGCCGTTCTACCTAACGGCAAAGTAATTTTTGTAGAGCGCAAAGGAGCCGTAAAAGTATGGAACCCCGCTACCAAAAAAGTGAAGGTGGCAGGCCAAATGCCGGTTTACACCAAGTTTGAATATGGCCTGATGGGTGTGGGTGCTGACCCTGACTATGAAAAAAATCACTGGATTTACCTGTACTATACACCAGACGAAACCCGCGAGGCAACGAAAGATAATTTCCTGTCAAGATTTGTGTATGACGATAAAAAAGACACCGTGGTGATGTCGTCAGAAAAAGTGGTGTTGCGTGTGTTTGTCAAACGCGATGAGTGTTGCCACACAGGTGGTTCAATAGACTGGGACGGTAAAGGAAATCTTTTCCTTTCAACCGGCGACGACACCAACCCGTTTGCTTCAGAAGGTTATGCACCTATTGACTTTCAACCGGGTCGTGAAGGATGGGACGCCCTTCGTTCATCGGGTAATACAAACGATTTGCGCGGTAAAGTACTAAGAATAAAACCGGAAGACAACGGCACCTACAGTATTCCTGAAGGCAACCTGTATCCGGTAGGAACAGACAAAACCCGCCCTGAAATATATGCAATGGGTATGCGTAACCCATACAGAATTGCGGTTGATAAACGCAACGGCTATTTATATTGGGGCGATGTAGGCCCTGATGCCGGTAAAACTAACGACAAACGTGGCCCTGAGGGTATTGTAGAGTTTAATCAGGCGCGTAAACCGGGCTTTTTCGGCTGGCCTATTTTTACGGGCGACAACTTTGCTTACAACCACTATAATTTTGCAACCAAAGAGTCAGGCCCTAAATATGATGCAGCTAAGCCTATCAACGATTCACCAAACAATACAGGCCTGAAAGAACTGATGCCTGCCACAAAAGCCTGGATTTACTATGGTTATGGCCCATCGAGACAATATCCTGAGTTTGGTAAGGGTGGTTGTAACCCAATGGCAGGGCCGGTGTATTATTCAGACGATTATACAAAAAATCCGAAACGTTTCCCGAGTTACTTTGATGGCAAGTTCTTTGCCTATGAGTGGATGCGCGACTGGATTTACCTGATAAGTATGGATAAAGACGGCAACTATCAGGGTATGGAAAGATTTATGCCTAATACCCGTTTTTATCACCCGATGGACATGGCTTTCTCAAAAGATGGCCGTCTGTTTGTGTTAGACTACGGTATGAACTGGTTTGCCCAGAACGAAGAAGCCACCCTGTCGGTAATAGAGTATAACCCCGGTAACAGAAAACCGGTTATTACCATGGCAGCCGATAAAAAGGCCGGTGCAGCGCCGTTGGCAGTAGCCTTCTCATCAGCCGGAACGATGGACTACGATAAGGATGCGCTGAAATACGCCTGGAATTTCGGCAAGGGTTTACCTGTAAGCACACAGGCTAACCCGAAGTTTACTTTCACCAAACCAGGTGAATACAACGTGGTATTGACCGTAACTGATGCCGCCGGAAACAAATCGTCGCAAACTACGATTGTAAAAGTAGGAAATGCCGAACCGACAGTAAACATTTCAATAAAAGGTAATAAGACGTTCTTCTTCGATAACGAAAAAATTGCTTACGACGTAAAAGTAACCGATAAAGAAGACGGTACCCTAAGCAAAGGTATTGACCCTGAAGATGTAGTGGTAAACATCAATTATCTGGAAGGCTACGACAAAACCATGCTTGAACAAGGCCACAAAGAAAATGTGAACTTTGCGGCCGGTAAACGTCTGATTGATCTGAGCGACTGTAAGGCTTGTCATTCGGTAGATAAAAAATCAATCGGGCCTGCTTATATAGATGTAGCCAAGAAGTACCGTCGCGGACAAACGGCTATCAACCAACTGGCTGAAAAGGTTATTAAAGGTGGCGGCGGTGTATGGGGCGAACAAGCCATGGCTGCTCACCCGCAATTATCAATATCTGATGCCAGAGACATGGTTGACTACATATTGTCATTGAACGACACCAGAAAAACCTCTCAGCCTGTAACAGGTACTTATGAAGGCGCTGCTCATAAAGGCAAAAAAGAAGGTGCTTATATCATTCAGGCTACTTATACCGACAAAGGCGGCAAAGTAATAGGCCCGCTGACAACCAGCAGATCTTTAGCTTTGCGTAGCCCTAAAATGAAGGCTGTTACTTACGATGACGCAAAAGCCATATCGAAATTTGCAGTAGAACAATTAGGTGGCGATGTGGCCGTGGCGAACGAAAACGACAGCTACCTGGTTTTCAAAGGTATTGACCTGACGGGCATTAAAACCATTGTGGTAGGGGCAATATCGCAGAAAGGCACAACCGTAGGTGGTACCCTGGAAGTAAGACTGGGCTCACCGACCGGAACAGTGGTAGGCACCGGCGAAGTGCAGGAAGCAAGCATGGCTCCTGTTAAAGTAAAGGTAAACACAGCCGGCGAGCAGGATATTTATTTTGTATTCAAGAATCCGAAAGCTGAAGGTAAACCATTGTTTGCTGTAAACACCATTGAGTTTCAGAACTGATTGATGGCTGAGAGATAATAAAAAGCGTACTTATGGCTTGCCGTAAGTACGCTTTTTTGATTAATGAAAGATATGATAATCAATAAGTAATGCAGTGCCTTTAACTACTTGAATGACAGCGAATAAATCCGCTACCTATCATAGCAAAGGTATTTTATGTTCACAGCCTACCTAAGTTGGTATGTATAATCAGATAGTCCTTTGTTTAAATAGCCGCCGAATTGATTCGGTGAAACCAGAGTAGTTGAAACAGTTTCAGAATATAAGTCAGCGTGTTAAAACTTGTTGGCTAAATACTAACCCTTACCCCCAAGCCTCTGTTTTATTTCCTCAATTCCTCTGGTAAGGCCGCTCATTTGCTGAAACAGATTATTCAGCGAGTATTCGTCAGGGGCATATTCCTTTGTGCTGATGTAGCACTTAAATTCCCATAGTTCCAGTACACTCTCCAGCGGTATTTCGTAGGGGCTATACATTTTGTTGTCTGATACCATCAGTAAAACGCCTTCCTGCTTTTTTATATATACGCGCTTATACGCAATGCCAGAGGTAGCCACTACCACATAAGTGCGGCCGTCTTTTACATCACTCATACGTTCTATGAATCGCCCGATAATGATAGATTCATCGGGGATAGGCAGCATCGAATCGCCGGTAAGCGGAAACCCCCTATGTGTACCGTTACCTATAAATGGCAGAGCTGCCTTGGGGAGTGTTTCTATAAATTCGGGGTCGGCATAACCGCTCAGATACCCTGCCGATGCCTTTACGGGTACTACTTCAATGCTTTCAAACTTGCCATCATCCTTAATTAGAATCGGAAACAACAATCGGTTTTCGCCTACGTGCATCAGCCCTTTCAAATCAACCTTGCTTAAGTCAGACTTCACCAGGGCATCAAGCGCCAGATGAAAATAAGAAGAAATAGCCACCAGCGTATCAATAGGTATTGCCCTTGTACCCTGTTCATAATTGGCATAGCGGGTGCTCGGAATGGCCAGCGCATCGGCCAGTTGCTCTTGTGTGAGCCCTTTGCTTAACCGCATTAATTTGATGTTACGCGCTATTTTTATCTGACTAACTAATTGATTTTCCATGAGCTACACAATTTGTATAGACAATATTACACAAAATGATTATACTTTTATCGCAGAATCCCTGTAAAATTTTTCCACATTATAATTTTGTATATGGACAAAGCCATAGTACACTATGATCTCGATTCCTTTTTTGTGTCAGTCGAACGATTAAAAAATCCGTCACTTATTGGCAAACCTGTGGTTGTGGGTGGGTCAAGCGAGCGGGGTGTGGTGGCCTCGGCCAGTTATGAAGCCCGTAAATTCGGAGTGCATTCGGCTATGTCTTCACAACTGGCTAAACGGCTGTGCCCCGATGCCATTTTTGTAAAAGGCGACCACGAGTCATACATCAAATATTCAGGTATGGTTACTGATATCATTACTGAAGATGTACCCGTAGTAGAAAAAGCCAGTATTGATGAGTTCTATTGTGATTTTACGGGCATGGATAAATTTTTTGGCTGTTATAAATGGGCAAAAGGAATTAAAGAGCGGATTGCAAAAGAAACGGGCCTTAATACCACCTTTGGCCTCAGTACAAGCAAGACCGTTAGCAAAGTAGCCACCAATGAGGCCAAGCCTAATGGCAAAATGCAGGTACTTACAGGTTACGAAAGGCCGTTTCTGAACCCCCTGTCAATCAATAAACTACCTATGGTTGGCGACACCACCGCCAAAACCCTGAGAACCATGGGCGTAAAAAACATAGGCACACTGGCCGCTATGCCCATAAAAATGATGGAGGCCGTATTTGGCAAAAACGGAAAGTTATTCTGGGAGCGGGCCAATGGCATTGATGATACCCCCATTGTGCCGTATCATGACCAGAAATCTTTTTCAAAAGAAATGACTTTCGATAAAGACACCACCGACGTGGCCCGGCTTAAATCAATACTGGTGTATATGGTAGAAAGCCTGACTTTCGATTTGCGGAGCCAGATAAAATGTGCCGGATGTATCACGGTTAAAATACGCTATTCAAATTTTGATACCTACACCCGGCAAACTCATGTACTTTATACTTCTGACGACCAGGTGATTATTGAAAAAGTACTCGATTTGTTTGATAACCTGTACGATAAAAGGCTTTTAATAAGGCTGATAGGGGTGAGGCTCAGCAAACTGGTGCAGGGGTACTCACAGATAAACCTGTTCGACAATTCATCCAGATTTGCCTCGCTGCATCAGGCTATGGACAAAGTGAAGTACAAACATGGCGAAAAAATACTGGGCAGGGCTTACGGCATGCAATTGGGTAAAGCCCCTATGGTAAATGCAAAAGACCTGCAACTGACCAGGTAATCATCAAACATTTAACATCTATAATATATGTATTTAAACTGCCACAGCCATTTCAGTTTCAATTATGGTACGCTCAGCATCAAAGATTTGGTTGCCAGAGCCAAAGCCGCCGGATGCCGTAACCTTGCGCTTACTGATATTAACACCACCAGCGGCCTGTTCGATTTCATAAAAGAGTGTAAAAAAGCCGATATTAAAGCCATTGTAGGGGTAGAGTTCAGAAACAGCGATGAAGTAAAATACACTGTACTGGCAAAGAACCAGAATGGGCTGCATGAAATCAACCGGTTTTTGTCTGAGTATCTGGCTTCCGGAAAGCCCTATCCGCAAAAGGCGCCGCCATTCCGGGATAGTTTTGCTATTTATCCGATGAGCTATTTTGAATCAAACCCAACGCTTGACGAACACGAGTATATAGGCGTGCGGTTCTGGGAGCTAACCCGGCTTTTTAAGTTTCATAAGCACTCGGCTATTCAGAAGGTGCTGGCCATACATACGGTTACGTTTCATGACAAGATTACCTTTAACCTGCACCGTTTGCTGCGGGCCATCAGTAAGAATGTACTTTTGAGCAAGCTGCCTAAAAATGAAGAGGCTTGCCCTGACGAGATTTTTGTTGATATCCCAACCCTGATCGACAAATTTGCCGATTACCGTATGTTTATGAAAAATACTGCTCTGGTAATTAACAATTGCAATTTTGAGTTTAACACGCACACCGATAAGAATAAAAGATTCTATACTAAAAATAAAGAAACTGATATGGAGTTTCTGCGGAAACTTACTTTAGATGGTGCTTCTAACCGGTATGATATAACAAATGCTGAAGTAATCAGGCGGATAGATAAGGAGCTGGCGATTATCAGCCAGATGAACTTTGCTGCATATTTTCTCATGACCTGGGACATCATCAATTATGCCAGAACAAGAGGGTATTTTCATGTAGGCAGGGGCTCTGGGGCAAATTCAATTGTAGCCTATTGCATAGGTATTACAGATGTAGACCCTATTGAGCTTGACCTGTACTTTGAGCGGTTCATTAATCCTGAACGCACATCACCGCCTGATTTTGATATTGATTTTTCGTGGGATGAGCGCGACGAAATCATTCAGTATATTTTTAAACGATACGGTAAAGAACACGTTTGCCTGCTGGCCACCTATAACACTTTTCAGCGTAACTCAGCCATACGTGAGCTGGCCAAGGTATTTGGCCTGCCCAAGCCAGAGGTCGATATGTACCTGCGCTACCCCGAAAGGGCCCAGAGCAACGAATACATGCGGTATATTCTGAAATACGCTCCGTTGATGGACGAAATGCCTAACAACCTGTCTATCCATGCAGGGGGTATTCTGATTTCGGAAGAGCCCCTGTTTAATTATACCGCACTGCAACCCATGCCCAAGGGGTTTCCGATATGCCAGTGGGATATGTACGTAGCTGAAGAAATTGGTTTTGCCAAGTTTGACGTGCTGTCGCAACGGGGGCTGGGGCATATAAAAATGGCTGTTGACCTGGTGCGAGACAACCACAGAATTAACATTGATATCCATCAGGTACATAAATTCAAAAAAGATGAAAACATCAGGAAGCAACTACAGGCCAACGAAACCATGGGCTGCTTTTATATAGAGTCGCCGGCTATGCGTCAGCTGATGTGGAAACTCAGATGCGATAATTACCTTACCCTGGTAGCGGCCAGCTCTATTATACGGCCGGGTGTTGCCAGCAGCGGCATGATGAAAGCCTACATA
The DNA here is from genome assembly GCF_002855535.1 of Emticicia sp. TH156. Lineage (NCBI taxonomy): Bacteria > Pseudomonadati > Bacteroidota > Cytophagia > Cytophagales > Leadbetterellaceae > Emticicia > Emticicia sp. TH156. Next base: position 107,774 of record NZ_PKRS01000002.1, on the reverse strand, counting down.
GAACGGCACCACGACCCCCACAATATTCAGTACCTGCATCCAAGAATGAAAGATTTGCTGGAAGATACCTACGGAGTAATGATTTATCAGGAAGATGTGATAAAAGTGGCTCATGGGTTTGCAAAAATGACATTGGGCGAGGCCGATATGCTCAGGCGTGCCATGTCTGGCAAATATAGAGCCAGAATGGAATTTCAGAAAATAGTAGACAAATGGTTTGCCAATTGCCGGGCTGAAGGCTACAGCGACGAACTGGCAAAAGAAGTATGGCGGCAGGTAGAGAGTTTTGCAGGTTATAGTTTTTCGAAGGCGCATTCGGCGTCTTATGCAGTAGAGAGTTACCAGAGTTTGTATCTGAAAACCTATTTCCCATTAGAGTTTATTACGGCTGTTATTAACAATTTTGGTGGTTTTTACCGAACCGAGTTTTATATACATGAAGCCAAACGTTGCGGAGCAACTATTGAAGTGCCGGATATTAATGAAAGCAATATGCTTACGGGCATTAAGGGCAAAACCATCTGGCTGGGTTGGATTCATATCAAAAGCCTTGAAGTAAAAATTGTTAAAAACATACTCGACGAAAGAAACCAGAAAGGCCGTTTCTTGTCTTTTGCTGATTTTGCCCATCGCGTTCCGATTGGCCTTGAACAACTGATTGTGTTAATAAGAGTGGGGGCATTCAGGAATTTCGGCATGACCAAGAAAGAACTGCTGTGGGAAGCCCACCTGTTGTTGCATAATAATTTCAAGCCGTCGGCATATAAAGAGGCACTGTTTGAGTACCTTGAGCCAGAAACCCATCTGCCGGCTTTGTCTTATGACCCCCTGGAAGATATGTATGACGAAATAGAATTTCTTGATTTTACCGTAGGCTCCCCCTTCGATTTATGTGCCGAGCCCGTGTCCGATACCTGCACCATAGATAAACTGCACGAAATGCTGGGGCAGCCTGTTAACATATACGGCTACCTGATAACCTGGAAATCAGTACGTGCCAAAAACGGGCAGTTGATGGGCTTTGGTTATTTTTATGATTACTCAGGGAAATTTTTTGATACCGTACATTTTCCTAAAACGGTTGAGAAATACCCGTTGCGTGGTTCTGGTATCTATCATCTTTGTGGTAAAGTGGTAGAGGATTTCGGCTTTTATTCAATAGAAGTAGAGTCTATGCGTAAAGTTGAACTAAAGCCAGACCCCAGAAGTGTATCAGAGCCTATCTCTGATGCCTCACTGGCTTTTGTAATCAGCGATTAACTAAGCTATAAAGCGCCGCCAGCCTAAATAAATAAGTACAAAGAGAACCACAAAAATGCCCAGTAGCATAGTAATAGGCATATAAGAGAAAACAACAATATGAATTTTCTCTAAAAACCACATGAAAGCCATAGTTGCAAAGAGCATAAACCACAGGCCTGCTATTTTACCAAAACCCGGAATCAGAGCCAAACGCACGCTTTTGCTGATAATGAAAATAGTAACCAGCATCACCACCACAGGTAGAATTTGCATGTACACGTCCATTTCCATCACGTTGCCATGCTGAAATACAAAAAAGTAGATATTGAGTGCAACAGCAAAAACACCGGGTATACTTACCAGATATATCAGCACGGCATACAGGTATTTCCAGGGCGGCAGGTGCCCTTCATTTTTGCCTAGCAACCCCGCCAGAATGGCTGCGGCAGGAATCCCCGCAAAATAAAACAGCAATAAGCCCGGATGTGCGCCAATTTGCTGAAAAAGCTGCTGTAAGGTCATTTTTTTGTTATTGTTTTAGCAAATGTAAATGGTTTTTTTCAGAGAAAAACAAAAGTAAAGGATGGCCGGATAAAAATCCTGACCAGTGTGTCTGTCAACTTTTATTGTTGTATTCCGGGCAATGTGCATACAGGCTATGTGGTATATACATTTGGGTAATGTAAAATTATTGAGTAGTTTGAATAGATTGTTTAACACCTGAAAATATTCTATTTTTATCAGTAAATTAGTCATATTCAACCCTTTAAACAACACTAGTATGATCAGACGTATATTTTTACTGGCTTTTTTGCTGGTAAGCGCTATGGTATACAGCCAGACCCAAAAACCGCTGAGAATTATTATGATTGGCGCCCACCCCGATGACTGTGATTTGAAATCGGGCGGAACAGGTATTTTGTTCTCAAAAATGGGCCATGCTGTTAAATTTGTATCTGTAACCAATGGCGATGCCGGGCATCAGAGCGAGGGTGGGGGCATGCTGGCTAAAAGAAGGCTGGCCGAAGCTAAAGAAGCCGGCAAACGCTTTGGTGTAGAATACGATGTGCTAGACAACCACGATGGTGAACTATTACCCAGCCTCAATGTAAGGCTGCAGATTATCCGTAAAATAAGAGAATGGGAGGCCGATGTGGTAATTGCACCAAGGCCGAATGATTACCACCCCGACCACCGTTATACTGGTGTATTGGTGCAGGATGCCGCCTATATGGTAGGTGTGCCTAATGTGGCGCCTGATGTGCCGCCATTGAAGAAGAATCCGGTGTTTTTGTATTTTCAGGATGGTTTCCAGCGCCCAAACCCTTTCAGGCCTGATGTAGCCATTGATATATCTGGCGTGTATGACCAGAAGATTCATGCTCTGGATGCGCACGTGTCGCAGTTTTATGAGTGGCTGCCCTGGATAGGCGGTTTTCTGGATCAGGTTCCACAGGGTAAGGCAGAGAGAAAAGCCTGGCTAACAAAGACCCGTGCCGTAAACATAACACCCGAAGCCAGAACATCGCTGGAAAAATGGTATGGAAAAGCGCACGCAGCCAATGTAAAACATGCCGAAACTTTTGAGGTATGCGAATATGGCTCCAGACCTACTGATGAAGATTTAAAGAGGCTGTTCCCGATGCTGAAGAATTAAAAAAAAGCGGGCTATTCATTTGAGTAGCCCGCTGCATTTATAAAGTCAATGTTAATTTTCAGGTGTTAAGTTCTTTGGTTGCTGTCCTTTGCTGGCGGCTGTGGTACGGTAGCTGGTATTCATAATCTGTACGGCATATTCTTTACGTTTCACCTGGCCGTTCAGGTACTTCTCTATCAGCAACGAGGCTATCGGTGCAGCCGCGCGTGCTCCCCAGATACCATTCTCAACCACTACGGCAATAGCAATTTTAGGGTTTACCCTTGGGGCAAATGCAATAAAAAGAGAGTGGTCGCCGCCCTTTTTGTTTTGTGACGTACCTGTTTTGCCGCAAACCTCAATGCCTTCTATGCGCGCCACACGGCCTGTGCCGCTTTCAACCACGGCATACATGCCATTTACCACAGGCTCAAAGTATCGGGCTTCTACACCTGTCTGATGTACTTTTACCAGGTCAGGTTTTACACCTCCTTTGGGTTGCCCCACACCTTTTATCAGGTGAGGTGTAACCCAGTATCCCCGATTCGCCAATGCGGCGCACAGGTTAGCCAGTTTCAGTACGTTTACTCCCAGTTCTCCTTCGCCGATACTCAATGAATAAATATTTGAGAATTTCCATTCGTTTTTACCATATACTTTATCGTAACGCTCAACACTTGGCAAAAGCCCGGCTTTTTCGCCCGGCAGGTCTATACCCAGCTTAATGCCGAAACCAAATTTCTCCATCATGGTATGCCATACAGCAAGGCCTTCACGCGCCGATATAAAGGGGTTAGATTCGTTATTGTTACCAATTATTTTCTTGAAAACATTAAAGAAATAAGGGTTACATGAGCTTTGAATTGCATTATGCAGGTTGGCTGTATGCAATGCAGAGTGCCCATGGCAGGCCATTGGAGACGGGTAACCCGTAAATGACGTAGTAGGTGTAATGACGCCCTCCTGCAATGCAACGGCTGCCTGCACCAGCTTGAACGTTGAACCCGGGCGATAGAACGAGTTAGTTACCCGGTTGATTAGCGGCTTATCGGGGTTTTTTGACAGCTCTCTGAATTTTGCCGAAAAAAGTTTACCAGACAGCTCGTTAGGGTCATAGGTAGGGTAAGAGCCCAGCGTCAGAATTTCGCCGGTATTGGGTTCAATAGCTACCACACCTCCTACCTTGTTCTGAAAAAGGCTGTCGGCAAACTGTTGTAAGCCCATGTCAACCGTTGAGTGCAAGTCTTTACCAATCACTGCCAGTGTATCAAAGCTGCCACCGCCATACGCCCCTTTTTCTTCTCCTTTTACGTTAACAAGCGTAAAACGCGTGCCTTTCTGGCCGCGTAAGTCAAGCTCATATTCTTTCTCCAGCCCTGTAAGGCCTATGTAATCTCCTTTGCGGTAGTATTTATTATCTCCCTGGGCCTCGTATTGCGTTTTTGATAACTCACCTATATACCCAAGTGCATTGGCCATAGTAGCCGCCGGATAAGTGCGGAAAAACGACTGCTCAAAATTAAAGCCAGAGAAATTCACCATGGCGTCGGCCACTTTAGCGTAGTCTTCTTTTGATAATTGTCTGATAAAGATTGAGGCTTTGTTGACCGAATATTCTTTGGCCACACGCATGGTGCTGTCAAAGAATTTTCGGGTAATGCCAAACAGGTTGCAAAAGGTAAGCGTATCCATTGGCTTTACCTTGCGTGGTGTTACATACATATCATATACCTCTACATTGGCTACCAATAGTTTTCCGTTGCGGTCATATATCTGCCCGCGTAAGGGTATCTGTATGTTTTTTCTGATGGCATTGCTAGAACCCAGCGAACGGTAGCGGTCGTCAATAACCTGTAAATAAAGTAATCTTGAGATGTAAATCAGAAGAACTGTAAAAAATATAAAAAGAATGGTTGTTTTACGATTTTCGAGCATTCGTATTGTAATTGTTTAAAGCACAATACGAAATTAGCTAAGTTTTGGTTAATATTCTTGCCTGGATGCAGAATATTTTTCTGGCTTGCGCAAAGCCTGAACCGCCACTATTGTAGTTGGGGTATGCTATTTACCCGGCTGTGTGTGCAAATTTAAGTTATATGTTGAAGTGCACAAGTTATAAAGTATAAAAGCAGAGAGAAGCAGCCCGTTTCAGTTAAAGGACATTAATTATCGGGTTTTTTGTGTGGATACCCTGCTTCTCTGCTAATGCTTTTTTATGGATGGGATGGGATTCAATCATATTAATTATTTGGTGTCTGACAGGGCTATTAAGTTGAGGTATGTGGGTTTCTGATAGCCCATTTTGGCAATTGTTACTTTCACTTTTTTAATGGCTTGTTTTTTATTGGAAGCCGGCAGGAAATCGTGCATCTTGAAGTCGATACCTTCAGCCATAAATTCATAAATTTTCATACTTAAATCTAATTTAGCGGTTTGCATTTTTCTGGATATTTTAGAATTAATAGATATTTTAAAAATGATTTTAATAATCAGCCAGCCTTAACGAGGTCCTTACTATCGATATAATCACAACTTCATGTTTAACTTAATGGTATTTACATCGCTCTGAATGCTCTGTAAAACCGAGAAAAGTAAATCTGAAGGTTGTGTGTCGGCAGGGTTTATGCTGCAGACAAACTCCCATATTTCGAAAACTTCTTTAAATGGTAATTTATATGGTGCGTAATACGTATTATCAGAGTGTAACATTAAGTACCCGTCGGCTTTGTTAAACCGGTGTATTCTTTTATAAACCAGGCCATCGTTTTGTGTAAGTATCACATAGGTTTTACCGTCTTTTATGTCGGCGAGGTTTTCCAGGTATTTACCTATCACAAAAGCGCCTTTTTCAAGCGGGGGCATAGAGTCTCCTACAATCGGGAAACCCCTGTATTTACCGTTGGCAATGTAAGGCAGAGATATACGGGGCAGATTCTGTATAAAGCCGGGGTCATTATAGCCGCTCAGGTAACCTGCCGAGGCTTTTACCGGTACCAGCTCAATCATATCATTGCCTTGTTCATCAACCATAATCGGAAACAACACCCTTTTGCCGCCTATTTCCATCAGGCTTTGAGGGTCGGTTACAGTAGTCAGGTCAATTGTTATCAACGCATCTATTGACACGCTAAAAAACTTTGCTATATTTGTCAGACCATCAATGGTTGGAGAAGATTTGCCTTCTTCCCATGACCCCAGCGTGGTTCTGGGTACATTGAGCGTTTCTGCCAATGCGCCCTGGCTTAACTCTTTCAGCTTACGTAAATGAGCTATATTGAGTGAAAGCAAAGTTTTGTTTGTACCTGTCTTCATGTTCTGCCGATATTTTCGGATTTTTGTGCCGAAATCTTCGGCAATTATAAATACTATTTTTTTATCTTCCAAATAGTATTGGAAAAAAATCTTTTTTTTTAGGAATTTTTCTTCTAATATCCTTAGAAGATTCTTATGGCTTTAAAACAGCATCGTATATAAAAAGCGTTGCGGCTTTATCGTCGTCAGGGCAGAAGTAGGCTCTGATGCCTTTAGGTGTTGATTCAACCCAGAAGGGGTTTTGGGTCATGGGTGCGCCTGTGGGTGACCACAATCTGACTGGTACCTGATGCACCGGGCGATGGTCTTTCAGGCTAATAAGGTCAAAACCGCCTAAACGGATTGTGTGCCCATTATGGCTGTAACGCTGCAAGCCTGAGCAAATCATCAGGTTCTGGCCCACATTGTGGCAGTCCTGGTAGTCGATATAAAATGATGGGTTAGCTATGCGTAGTTTTTCCGGCGATACGTCTGTATTCTTCAATGCGCCTTTCCGTGTCAATTTCCATTGGTAGAAATTTCTTGACCCCCAGCTAACGCCAAACAGTGTGCTGTTGTCGGTATTGTGTACAATGCCCCCGATGTGGTCTTTAAAGCGTATTACTTCGGTTGCCTTCAGGGTAACCGGGTTAACCTTATAGATGATAGACTGGCTGTTCGGGCGGTATTCAGCCACTGGTACCCAGATATACTCGCCGTCATAATCGATACCACCGGGATGATACATAGTGCCTTCGCCCAAAGTGATGCCGGCAATTAATTTACCGGTGGAGTCTATCTTGAACAAGTGGCCTGTTCCATTGCCGGTACTTCCGTTTACGGGTGATGTTTTTACTTCAACTGAACTCAGATAAAAGAACTCGCCGACTTTGACCATCCCCTGTGGGTGATAGGCAGAAAACTGCAAAGGTATAGCCGCCACCTGTTGCCATTGGGTGTCGTTTTTTAATTTTTTTATATCGGTAATGAGGTTTTGCGCCAGCGAGCAAGCAGGGCATAACAGCGCAATGGCAATCAGTATGTAACGCATAGCAATAAATGATAGTTGAATGCTAAATAGGCAGAAATATAAAAGGGGAAACCGAAATTTCCCCCATTTGTATCATTAAATTATAGTTACCTGCGGTTAAAACAATGCCAGTTGCCCGTCATTATCATCGGTATTCTCAGTGGCATCGGCCTCTGTTTGTGTATTGGTTTCTTCGGCCACTTCCTGCTTCACTTCCACCTCTTCAGGTTTTGGCTCAAGCATTTGTACATCCAGTATTTCAAATACGTTCAGTTTCTGACCAATGGCTTTCCAGCCTCTTACTTCAACAAACTCATCTACCAGAATGGTCTGGCTTTCAGCAGGCGATTTTTTATCTGCCTTGGTTTTAACCTGTATCCTCGGGTGCTTGTCGACACTTACCGCCAGCATACGCGAGTTTTTGGTGTCTGTAATAAACAAGAATTTCTTATCTATGGTTGTGGTTTCAATCTTGAAGCGCTTAATGTAATAGGTTTTATGCTCGCCATCAAAATACAGACAAGAGATGATGCGCTCTGGCGAGAATTTTACCACTTCGGCAATTTCTTTTGGTTCGTATCGATTAGTCAATTCAAAGTTGGTCAATTCATACTGTCCGTCTTTATAAAGTACGAGTATGCGGTCTTCCGAACCAAAATTGCCCAGATATAATCCATGCTCGTCGCGATTCAGCTTACCTATTACGGCATCAAACCAGATGTCTACACCACCCAGGGTTGATTTTCCGGCCGATTTCATGATAATTTTTCTGACCGGAAACTTGGTAAGCACATTGCCCATCGAATTCCGGTTCTTGATGGCCAGAGCCGAGAAATCCCACTCGAATTGTTTCTTTTTAGCAGTTGAGTTGGCCGTCAGGTTAACGGTTACAATTTCTGCTTCGCCGTTGTCATTGGCTGTAAAGTATAGAATTTTCGATTTCGGATTCCCCATCGTCAGGTCGTATTCTTTGTCTCGCGTAATGCCCGACACAAAGAAGCGCTTGGCGTAAGAGGTGCCCGACTTGGCATCTACATAAACTACATTGTAGATTTTTCGTTCATCATTTTTGCGGAACACCGAGCAATAGATGATGTCTTTACCTACAAAGACTTTATCCTGAATTTTGGTGATAATATACTTGCCGTCTCGCTTGAAAGCAATGATGTCGTCAATATCTGAGCAGTCCATCACATACTCATCTTTTTTAAGCCCATAGCCTATAAAGCCGCCTTCACGGTCTATATATAGTTTCTGATTATTGGCGGCTACTACTGTGGCCTGTACGGCATCAAATTGTCGGATTTCAGTTTTACGCTCACGACCTTTTCCGTATTTGCGAAGAATTTCTTTGTAGAAATCAATGGTATAGCGCACCAGATTCTGCAGGTTGTCTTCTACTTCTGCCAATTCCTGCTCCAGGCGACGCATCAGTTCATCGGCCTTGAATGAGTCATATTTAGAGATACGCTTGATTTTGATTTCACACAAACGCAGGATGTCTTCCTCGACAATTTCGCGATAAAAATCTTTCTTAAACGGTTCAAGCCCTCTATCAATTGTTTCTATAACGGCTTCAAAGGTTTCGCACTCTTCAATGTCGCGGTATATTCGGTTTTCAATGAATATTTTTTCTAACGAGCTGTATAATAATTTCTCTTTCAGTTCATGCTTCCTTATCTCCAACTCTCGTTTCAGCAGGTGCATGGTTTGCTGTGTAGCCAGGCGCAGAATCTCACTAACGGTTACAAAATGAGGTTTTTCCTCAATAATAACGCAGGCATTGGGCGAAATGGAAACCTCGCACTCTGTAAAGGCATACAGGGCGTCAATCGTAATGTCCGGCGATGTATTCGGCGCCAGATGCACAATGATTGATACTTCTTTGGCGGTGTTATCTTCTACCTTCTTTATCTTTATTTTGCCGGTATCATTGGCTTTGATGATAGAGTCAATGAGCGACGTAGTGGTTGTACCATAAGGTATTTCATTAATAATTAAGGTCTTTTTATCGGCCTCTGAAATCTTGGCTCTTACTTTTACCTTACCACCGCGCAAACCGTCATTGTAGTTGGTTATGTCTATCATACCACCCGTCAGAAAGTCAGGGTATATCTGAAACGGCTCTTTTCTGAGATACGCCATGGCGGCCTCGCACACTTCTACAAAATTATGTGGAAGTATTTTGGTAGAAAGACCTACCGCAATACCTTCTACGCCCTGCACCAGCAGCAAAGGAAATTTAGATGGCAGGTTGATTGGCTCGCGTTTCCGGCCGTCATAAGACATCTGCCATTCGGTGGTATCTTCATTGAAGAGTACATCGTTGGCAAATTTGGATAGCCTTACCTCAATGTAACGCGGAGCAGCAGCGCCGTCGCCGGTGCGGATATCACCCCAGTTACCCTGGGTGTCTAGCAGAAGGTTTTTTTGGCCTAAAGAAACAATGGCATCACCGATGGAGGCGTCTCCATGAGGGTGAAACTGCATGGTAGAGCCAATTACGTTAGCCACTTTGTTGAAGCGGCCATCGTCCATTTCTTTCAGGGCGTGCATTACACGGCGTTGCACAGGCTTAAGCCCGTCTTCAATGGCCGGTACGGCTCGCTCCAGAATTACATAAGAAGCATAGTCGAGAAACCAGCTCTCGAACATATCATCGATAACTTCTTTTTGGTGAAGCGGATCATATTCCGGATTTTCGTCATTCATGGGAATCAATTCAGAAAGCATTATTTTAATGCAAATATAGCAAAATATTGCCTATTAATAAGCAAAAAAGGACTTACGGTGCGTAAATCCTTTTTTGGGTAATGGTACGAAATGTCTTTTTATCAGGCTGCTTCAAAATTTTCGCTTACCTTTTTCCAGTTCACTACATTCCAGAAAGCGTTAATATAATCGGCACGCTTATTCTGGTATTTAAGATAATAGGCATGCTCCCAAACATCAATGGCCAATACGGGTGTGCCCTTGTCTGGTGCTACGTCCATCAGCGGATTATCCTGATTAGGCGTTGAGGTAATCTTTAGTTTTTTATTGGTATCTACAATTAACCAGGCCCAGCCCGAACCAAAACGGGTAGTAGCTGCTTTGGCAAATTCTTCTTTGAATTTGTCGAAACTGCCAAAAGAGCTGTTAATAGCAGCCGCTAGTTTACCGGTAGGAGCGCCACCAGCATTCGGGCCGAGAATCTGCCAGAAAAAGGTATGATTCCAGTGTCCGCCACCGTTGTTTCTTACCGCTACCGGATGCTTGCTTATATCTTTCAATATATCAGTAAGGGGTGTTTTTTCAAGCGGGGTGCCGGCAATAGCCTTATTCAGGTTGTCTACATAAGCCTTATGGTGGCGGTCATGATGAATCTCCATGGTTAGCTTATCTATATGGGGTTCAAGCGCATCGTTGGCATAAGGAAGCGGCGCCAGGGTGTACATGCCTTCAAAGCTGACAGGTTTTGCAAAAACATCACCCATTTTTAATAAAAAGGAGCTTCCGACGATTGCTTTGATGAAATCTTTTCTGTTCATGGTTTATGCAGGGATTTATGGTAAAAGAATCTTTTTTGAATTTCGGTTCGTAAATATAAAAACTTAAATCTTATTAACTTCATTAAAAAATGTTTCCAGTTTAAACAAATCAAGACTACCGTTTGTTCTCACGCCACTGCACAAATCTAAACCATAAGGCTGTACACGGTCAATGGCTGCTCTTACGTTGGTGGCGTTCAGCCCACCTGCCAGAAATACCGGCACCCGCGACTGCTCTACGATTTTCCGGCTTACATCCCAGTTGTGTACACGGCCGGTGCCACCTAATTCTTTTACTGACAGATTCGGATTGCCGGAGTCTAACAGAAGCGCATCTACCTTTTCGGCAATAGCCAGTGCCTCATCAATCGTGCTTTCATCAATTACATGTATAACCTGCACAATTTTTACAGATGGTATTTCAACCCTGAAGTCTTCATAAATGCCATCTTCAAGGGCATCAACTATCTGTATTACATTACTATTGACGGCTCTCTGGTGTTCAATAATGGCTTTACTGCCTGTGCGGCTGGTTAATAAAAAAGAGGCTATCGGTGGCGGGATTGCGGCCACAATTTCACGGATTAAGTCGTCCGGAATAGGGCCGGGGCCGCTGGGCATTTTAGCCACAAGGCCTAGTGCCGACGCTCCGAAACTGATGGCCTCCTGAGCCTCCTGAACAGAACTGATGCAGCAGATTTTAACACGTGGTATACGGCTGGGCTTAGGCAGGGCTATTGGGGTTTCGGAGGTTGTCATGCTTGCAACTAAATTAAGGTCATACGCACAGGCATTCGTTTTATTCATAAGCTATGCGGCTCAGAATACTTCTGCCCAGGGTTACTTCGTCGGTATATTCCAGGTCACCGCCAATGGGTATGCCCCGCGCAATGGTGCTGATTTTAACCGGAAATGCCCTTAGTTTTTTCTGCAGATAAAAAGCGGTAGTATCGCCCTCCATAGTCGGGCTTAGTGCCAGAATCACTTCCTGTACCTTTTCTGTTTCATCTGTATGTTCTAATCTTTTTAAGAGGGAGTCTATGTGCAGGTCGTTGGGCCCTATGCCCATCATAGGCGAGATGATGCCCCCCAGCACATGATACAGGCCTCTGTATTGGGCGGTGTTTTCAACAGCCAGCACGTCGCGGGTGTCTTCAACCACGCAAATTATCTGGCGGTCGCGACGTGTTGAGCTGCATATCTGGCAAAGTTCCTGGTCTGATATGTTGTGGCACTGGCGGCAATAGGTGGTTTGCGTACGCATGGCAACCAGTGCGTCAGCCAGTAACTGTGTTTGCGCTTCTTCTCTTTTCAGTAAATGCAAAACCAGTCTCAAGGCAGATTTTTTTCCAATACCGGGAAGCTTTGAGATTTCAACGACAGCGTCTTCTATTAATTTTGAGGGGAAATTCAATGCAATAAAGCCTTTTGTTGTAACGAATAAGATTGTACCGGATTTAATGTTGGGTAAAATACTTTATTTCAGCATTACTTCAGCCGAAATCTCTCTTCTGCAAATTTCATTTCTCATAGCAACCAACTCTTCAAAATCACCGGTTTTTACGGCACATTGCCCTTTATAGTGTATAATAAGTGTGCATTGCTCGGCCTGTTCGGGCGAATGATGACAAACATCAATTAAAGTTTCTATCACGTGGTCGAAGGTATTAAAATCGTCATTAAACACAACCAGCTCCCATAGTTTAATACTTGCAATATCCTCTACAACTTCCTCAATGATTTCAACCTCCGGATTCGGTAATGGTGTCATTTCTAAAAACTTTACTAAATTTAATGAAACACTTTGAATATTGAATATACAATCAACAGCTAAACAAATACATCTGCCGGAAATGCTCAGTTTCCGGCTATTTTTATGCTAATATAATTCATTCTTTGAAAAGAGCAGTTTTGTTATGGCAAAAAAAGTTTTGATATTTGAATCAAATTGACACAAACAGAAAACCCCGGTACAATGAGTTCTACGCTTGCCCTGACCATTCTTGTTATTTATTTTCTGGTTCTGATAATCATTTCTGTCTACACAGCCAAAGGGGCCGACACCAATACTTTTTTTACCGCCAACCGGCAATCGCCATGGTACTTAGTTGCCTTTGGTATGATAGGAACATCAATTTCGGGCGTAACGTTCGTTTCTGTTCCCGGTGCGGTGGGTAAAATCCAGTTTTCTTACTTCCAGGTTGTGCTGGGTTATGCGGTGGGTTATTGGGTAATTGCCACCATACTGATGCCCATGTATTATAAGCTAAACCTGATTTCTATCTACGGCTATCTCGAAAAACGCTTTGGGTTCTGGTCATACAAAACCGGCTCTGCGTTCTTTCTGCTTTCTCGCACCGTTGGTTCAGCAGTACGCATGTACGTGGCAGTACAGGTATTGCAACTGGCTATTTTTGAAGACCTGGGCGTACCTTTTGAACTGACAGTGGTAATAGCCATGAGCCTTATTTTTGTATATACATTTAAGGGTGGCGTAAAAACCATTATTATAACGGATACCTTGCAGACTTTCTTCTTGCTGGCTGCTCTGGTAATGACTATCTATCTGATAGCCAAACAACTGAACCTGACCGGAGGAGAACTACTGACTACCATTACGGATAGCCCTTATTCTAAAATATTTGTGTGGGACTGGGCCAATAAACACCACTTTGTAAAAGATTTTCTATCTGGTGCGTTTATTGCCATGACCATGACAGGACTGGACCAGGACCTGATGCAGAAAAACCTTACCTGCAAAAGCATTGGCGAGGCCCAAAAGAATATGTTCTGGTTTTATGTGGTGCTGGTGTTTGTGAATCTTTTGTTCCTGAGTCTGGGCGTTTTGCTTTATTTCTATTCAGAGAAAATGGGCTTGCCTATACCTGCCAAAACGGATGATTTATACCCTTCGCTTGCCTTAGGTAACCATTTTGGTACTTTTGCTGCTGTAACCTTTTTGTTGGGTATTACGGCTGCTACTTATGCAAGTTCTGACTCAGCGCTTACAGCCCTTACCACTTCTTTCTGTGTCGACTTTCTGAAATTCGAGAATCGCTCTGAAAAAGAAAGACAAAGACTAAAACACTGGGTACACATTGGTTTTACGGTTGTGTTTATTATAGTGATTGTGGTGTTCAAGGCTTTGAACAGTCAGGAGGTAATTTCGGCCGTATTTAATATTGCAGGCTATACTTATGGGCCGCTGCTAGGGCTATTTGCTTTTGGTTTATACATGAAACGCCCGGTGATTGACAGATTCGTACCGTTTGTATGTGTGGCGTCTCCGTTTCTGACCTACATTCTGGAAGAAATCAGCATGAATGTATTTTCGTTTGAGTTCGGCTTCTCAAAGCTGATGCTGAATGGATTGATAACCTTTGTTGGCCTTTTTATATTTTCGCGGAAATAGGAGATAGGATATATATAAAACGAAGAAAGCTGCAGACATTTGCAGCTTTCTTCGTTTTGGCTTAGTGATTAATCTTTACATCTGCCGCATTTTTTTCGTGCTTGTGTTTAAACAATATCGCAAACAGAAGGGCAACTATTAACGAATAGATAGCAAAGGTAAGCCAGATGCCGGGCCATTTTTTAGTGCCATCGGGCAAAGTGAAATATTGCTGAATAATAAACCCGCTGATTAAACTGCCTGAAATGGCACCGAAACCATTGACCATCATCATAAACAATCCTTGTGCGCTGGCGCGAATTTTGGGGCTTGTGTAGGTTTCAATAAATAACGACCCCGAGATATTGAAGAAGTCGAAGGCCATGCCGTACACGATACAAGACAGAATGATCATCCAAAGGCCATTACCCGGATTCCCATAAGCCAGTAAACCAAAGCGCAATACCCAGGCAAACATACTGAAGAGCATTACCTGCTTAATACCAAATCTTTTCAGAAAGAACGGAATAGCCAGAATGAATAGTGTCTCTGAAATCTGCGATATTGACATAATAATAGCCGGGTACTTAACGGCTATGGCGTCTTTATATTCGGTAACTCCTGCAAAGTCATGCAGGAAGGTGTCACCGTAAGCGTTAGTTAATTGCAAGGAGGCTCCCAGAAACATAGAAAATATAAAGAACATAGCAATTTTTACGTCTTTAAACAAAAAGAAGGCGTTCAGACCCAAAGTTTCGGCAAATGTCTTTTTATCTGATTCACGAGCCAATGGAGGGCAATTAGGTAGAGTGAATGAATAGATACCTAATACTACCGCCGCTGCGGCTGCTATGTAAAACTGATTGTGCGATGTTTCGTTACCCGTTAAGCTGATAACCCACAAAGCCACCACAAAACCCACAGTGCCCCAAACACGAATAGGGGGGAAGTCGTTTACGATATCGTTTTGTTTATTGTTCAGAATAGTATAAGCGATAGAGTTGGCCAGTGCAATGGTGGGCATATAAAAAATAACCACCAGCAAAATAGCCCAGAAGAAATCGCCGGGGTTGTTTACTTCAGGAATATATACCAGCGCAGCAGCCCCTAATAAATGCAGGATACCATATAGTTTTTCGGCGCTAACCCACTTGTCGGCAATAATGCCAGTAAGTGTAGGCATAAATAACGAGGCAATACCCATTGTTGAAAAAATGGCTCCGAATTCTGCACCTGACCAGTGTTTATTATTAAACCAGTAGCTCCCGATTGTAATGAGCCAGCAAGCCCATATAAAAAACTGGAGGAAATTCATAATGATTAATCTGAACCTGATACTCATTGTAAACGGGGATAGAATGTTGATTAAAATTAATTTGAAAGTATCTTATTAAAATACAGTAAACCTGCTATTGACACACAATTTTAAAATTATGATTGATACTGAAGATGCTGCTAAGTAGTAACATATTGTGTTTAGGTGTATTGATTGTCTTAAATACAAAGTTTAGTTATTATTTAACCTGTAAATTTTGCATTAGTAATACTTTTTTATAGTCAGGGTGTGAATTAAACAAATTTTATTGAAATGAACACATTTTAAGAAAAATTTCCATAAAAAAGGGGGCTAATCGTTAGCCCCCTGGTAAATTTTAAGCGCCTTCTGATTTTTCGGCAGCTTTGGTGTTGTCTTCAGCGTGCCGGTCTATCAGCTTGTTAATGGGGTCAACGCCCGCTTTTACAGGTTCTTCTTTTACAATGATGGTAAAAGTGTTTTTCTTCTGCGTTACTTTATGTTTTTTCAGGTAAAGCAGCTTTTCTTTGCCGTCTTTGCCTTTACCGTACACACCTACATCAATCCAGTCGTTAATGGCAACCGGCGCTTCGTTACCTGAGCTGTCTGCCCTGAATTTCTCGTTGGTTGATGTGATTTTTATCTCAAAAGTCTTGTTTTTCAGAGGCTTGTACTCTACCTGCTCAACTTTGTTCTCAAACAAAGTGATGGTTTCAAACATATCATGAATAATATTCTTTAACGAATCAGGCGTTTGGTCTTTAAAGTATTTCAGTAAATCGTTGCTGGTAGGGTATCTTTTATTTTTTGAGTCAGGACCCGGATACTGCCATTCGGCAAGGAAGTTTCGTAAAGCCGCATTTACCTTTTCTTCTCCAATGTAATCCTGCAAGGCAAACATCACAACTGAGCCTTTCCGGTAATGAATGTATCCCTGGCTCTCTACCATATTCAAAGGTTGTTCTTTTTTGCGTTCGGTTGCCCGGCCTCTCAGGTAGCTGTTTAATTCATATTTCAAAAATTTCTGCATAATTTCTGGCGTTACAGCATGTTTCATGACCATTAATGCCGAATACTGCGCCTGTGTTTCTGATAACATGGCATTGCCTTTCACGTTGGCTTCTGCCACCTGATGCCCCCACCACTGGTGTCCCAGCTCATGCGCTGTTACGTAAAAAGGCATATCCAGGTCTTCTTCGGGTTTGTCTACTTTCTGAATAAAGCCGATACCCTCAGAGAATGGAACAGTATTGGCAAAAGACTGAGCAAATTCTGAATAACGCGGAAACTCCATAATGCGCATCTGGCGGTATTGATAAGGGCTGAAATGCTTGCTGAAATAATCAAATGATGATTTCATAGAAGCCATCATCTTGTCAAGGTTATACTCATGCCCTTTGTTATAGTATATCTCCAGGTCAACATTCTTCCATTTATCTTTTTTAACCTCATATCTCGCCGATACAATAGAATAGAAATTACACATAGGCACATCCATTTTGTAGTGGAAATACTTACGGTCGTTTTCGTTCCAGGTTTTTTGCAGATACCCCGGTGCAATGGCTGTCTGGTCTTTTTCGGTTCCAATTACCATTTCAAAGCGAATATAGTCGGCATCATCACCAAAAAGGCTCTGCGATAAACCCACCGGATTACTCTGCTCCATCATGCGTTCTTTCTCTGGTAGTTTGTGCTTCCGTCTTGTGTCATCGTCGCTTAGTTCGTACTCGCCCGAATACCCGATGGTTGGAAAATAAAGGTTATTAAAAAACGTACCATTATAAACAATATCGGTGTTGCCGCCGGTGGCCTCAAAACCTTTGGTTTCATATCTGGTTTTAAACGACATCCTTACTGAGTCGCCGGGTGCCAGCGGCTTGTTGAGCGTATAAATAGTATATCCATACTTGCCATAGGTTTTGTTTTCTTTGGCGCCGCCGTCAAATCGCAGGTAATCGAGCTTCATTTTGTGGGCTTCATCATTTTGTATGTGTACATCGGCCATTGTTTTTGATGTCTTGTTTTTCAACCAGAAATAGCCCTCGGCCGTAAAATTCCTCTCCTGCGGGTATATCTCCACCTTCAGGTTTACATCTATTATTTTGGGCTGTGGCAAGTGCTCAAATTTCTTCAGTGCTTTTTCGTAAGCTACCCTTTTTTCTTCTCCTTCCTCGCGGGTTTCGTAGGTGTTCAGCTGATTCGTATTATAAAAAATATAGATACCCGCTGCAACAAATGAAGCCAGTGCAAAAAGCCCAAGCGTAACAACTGAACGGGTTAAGCGCAATCGGCCTACGCGCAACCGGGTTTTCATTACGGCCTCTGACCCACGCACCGAAAACACAACGGCCACTATGAAAAGAAAAGCAACAAAAGCAAACCAGTAGAATTTTAACCATGAAAAACGGGTAATGAAGTGCCCGTATTTGTTCATGTCGGAGTAATCTCGTAAGCTACCGCTACCGAATGAAAACAATGGATGCTGAATACCAGATGCCGCCAGGAAGAACGTAACCAGAAAGAACACGAACATCATGGCAAAGCCCACAAATTTGTTGTGTGCCATAACCTGCACAAAGAACGAGAGCAGCGTATAAAGCACCAGGAATATCATGGTATTGGTAAAAAGCGATTTGAAATACAGAGAGATTTCGAAATTGAAATATCCATGACTTGCCTGTATGACAATACCTGAAAGAATGAGAATGAATAGCAGGCCGGTATAAATTATAAGCAAGCCAACAAACTTTGAAAAAAGATTTACCCAGTCGGGCACCGGAGTGGCATCTATAATAAGGTGCATATTGGTTACCCGCTCTTTCCAGATAAGCTCGCCTGAATAAAACACCACAATGATAAGGAAGTAAAGGTCAAAATTATTCAGGAGACCAATTACATTGGCTGTAATGGGGTAAGAGCTGGTACCATACATTTCTTCAAAATAGAACGAGCTGATAATCAAATCGGCAAGGCCTATCATAATAATGGCAATGAACGGAATCTCGCGCACAACCATTCGGGTATAAAACAGGGCTTCTTTCCAGAGTTGCTTCAAATGAGTTGAAAAGCCACCGAATTGCTGAACGACAGGGATAACCACCGCCTCGGGCCGGATACCTGATTTCTCTTCTTTAACCGCTTTTTTTCTGAACCAGCTGCTACGAACTACATTGTAGCTGAAAGAAAAGTAAGTAACAACCAGAATGCACAAGGCTATACCTACCCAAATGAGCCTGTTCCATAATAGAACCCCTTCTAATGGTGCAATAAGGGTGTTTTTTTGAGCGGGTGTCCAGTATTCGGTATAAATATTGAATGCCCTGAAACAGAATGGGTCTAGTAAAGCTGCCAGATTTTTGTTCTCAATGTCTCCGAGTATAGTGTCGGTAATCTGGTAGAGTACAAATAAAACGATGCCCTGCGTATAAATTACCACTGTAGAGCGGCTCAATGCCCCGGCAGCAAAAAAGATAGCGCCCTGTATGAAAATATTAGTAATGCCCCAATAGATAAAAGGTTGTAAATAAGACCAGGCATTGAAAGGTAACATTGATTTGCCTTTCCAGGAAGGCTCCCAGGGCAAATACTCACCTATGCTGAAACCCAGCATCAGTGCCATCCAGATGGCTGAATAAACCAGTACCATAACCAGAAAAGACCCGAGAAAACGCCCAAAGAGATAATCAAACTTTGACACCGTGGTGCTGAACATCAAAGACTCCATCTTGTGTTCAAAATCCCTTAGCACTGCCACACCCATAATAGCCGAGGCAATGAAGGTCATGAAGAAGGTCATGATGATGGTCATGGTGGCCAGAAAAAACGGAGAGTTCTCTTTAATTTGCCCTCCGGCTACCCCTTCAAAACTAACATATTTAGAGGTGGCGGCAGCGAAGCAGAGTACAAACAGAATACCAAAATAGATATAAGTGGCAGGCCGGTTTTTTCTGTAAGAAAACTCAAACCTTAGTATTTCGTTAAGCATAAAAATAATCTATGTAAGGTTTAAGCAAATATTTTAGAGAAGTAAACGTCTTCAAGGTCGCCTTCAATGGCTTCAAAAGTGCCGTCGGGGTTGGTGTCAGCAAAAACATGGATAACAGGATTACCCGCTATGAGTTTTTCTGAAATCACCCTGAAATTGCTTTTATATTCAGCCAGTTCATTTTTACTGATGCGTTTTTCCCATATTTTGGCTGCAATAGATTTCAGGGCTTCGTCGGGGCTGCCTTTAAAGAGCACTTCACCTTTATTAAATACGGCCATGTCTGAGCAAAGCTCTTTTACATCGTCTACTATATGGGTAGATAATATCACCACCGTGTTTTCGCCCAGTTCTGATAACAGGTTCAGAAAACGGTTTCTCTCTGCAGGGTCCAGCCCTGCAGTTGGTTCATCTACAATAATCAGCTTTGGGTTAGCCAATAGTGCCTGCGCTATACCAAAGCGTTGTTTCATACCGCCCGAATACCCACCCAGGTTCTTTTTGCGGGCGTCCCAGAGGTTGGTTTTTTGTAAGAGCGCCTCTACAACTGCTTTGCGCTCGACCGAATTGGTGATGCCTTTCAACACTGCCAGATGGTTGAGCAGGGTAAGCGCATCTACTTTTGGGTACACGCCAAATTCCTGTGGTAAATACCCCAGTGTTTTACGCACTTCCTCTTTCTGGGTCAGAACATTGATGTTTCCAAGACTTATTTCTCCGCTGTCTGGTTCCTGTAAGGTGGCGATGGTTCGCATGAGTGATGATTTACCTGCGCCATTAGGGCCAAGCAGACCAAACATACCCTGATTGATGGTGAGGTTTACCTCTTTCAGGGCATGCACGCCGTTGGAATACGTTTTGTTGAGATTAGAAATAACCAGTTGCATAATGAAGGTGTTATTTAGGTAGAAATTGAACCTAATATTAGGGATAAATTAAGGAGAGAGAGAAAAAAAATGACAAAAGGACGATTTTATATATAGGGCTGATTTTTGCCTGTATACTGGTATTCGTTTTTACTTCCGCTTGTTTACTACTTCTGCGGCAAATTTTAAATATTGTTCCCAGTCATAGGCTGTCATGTGGTGCTTCCCAGACCTGTAATGGTATCTGATATCGCTTCCTACCGGATTGTCAACTTTTGGCTGAGCATCTACTCCCAACCCGTTTTTACCGTAGAGGGCAAAAACAGGTTCGGCATTTTTTAATGCCAGAAATTCGCCATTTGGGTCAGCCCACTGGTCACCTTCTGCGCTTGATACATACACCGCCCGAGGGGCTATAAGGCCAAACAACTGGTGTTGGTCAAACGGAAGCGCATCTATGCTACCAGCATACGTTTTGTATTTACCTGAAAACCAGTGCGGAAAGTTTTTGTTGATTATTTCATGCGTTTCGCCGTACCACCTTCTTTTCAAAGCAGCGCCGCCTTCGCCAGATTCGTTAGAGATAAAGGCAGCAAATCGCTGGTCTTGTGCTGCTGCCCAGAAAGCTGCCTTGCCCAATCTTGAATGGCCAATAACTATGGCTTTTTTGCTGTTTACGTCGTTATCGGTTTCCAGGTAGTCAAGCATTCTGCTCAGTTGCCATGCCCAGGCGCCCATCGCGCTCCATTCGGTTTCCTCTGTCTTATTCAGGCAGCCTCTCAATCCTGCTTTCCAGCCTTCTGCATGGTCTGGCTCTATGTCTCCATAATAGGCTGTTGCCATAGCAAAACCTTTACTGATAATGGTTTCGGCAGGCCAGGTTTCTACAACTGCTTTGCCTCTCGATGCCAGCGTCGCACGGTTTTTAAAAATATGCTCTGGGTTTTTCTGAAA
The DNA here is from genome assembly GCF_002855535.1 of Emticicia sp. TH156. Classification (NCBI taxonomy): domain Bacteria; kingdom Pseudomonadati; phylum Bacteroidota; class Cytophagia; order Cytophagales; family Leadbetterellaceae; genus Emticicia; species Emticicia sp. TH156. The sequence goes on along the minus strand of NZ_PKRS01000002.1, from coordinate 86,555 downwards.
ATCAACCATCCAGTTCTGAGTAATCAGTACATCCGGGTCATTACCCAATGAGTGGTTTCCTTCAAAATTCAGGCCTATAAAAACAGATGGTTTTCTGATATGCTTCGGGATATAAAGCAATAAATTGATTCCGTTTAATTGAGGGAAATCCTCAAACGTAATCAGTACCTGTTTTCTGATGGCTTTGCCTCCAAGTGCATTATTATTTGTTTCAATAATTTTATACTTTACCCTGCTTTTTATTTCTGGCGTAATGCCATACACATTTTCGGCAAACAGCCGAACCAAAGCCGGCCTGTTGGCCTCCCATTGTGCAGCAGAGGTAATTTTTTTGTTATCAATACCTGTCAGAATATCAGGTAGTGTATAGGCAGGTATTCTGGCTTCGTCGTAGTTGACATTCTGGGCGGCTAGCATTTGCGGAATGAAAAATAAAATGCAGATAATTTTTTTCATAGCTCATAAAAAATTGAGGCACACTTCTTGTTGAAATGTGCCTCAATTTAAACTAATTTTTCAAATTTTCTACCTCTTCAACTGTTTTTGGTATAGGTTTACCCAAAATTTTGTAGCCGGTGTTAGTTATCAGGCAGTTGTCTTCTATGCGTACTCCGCCAAAGTCTTTATAGGCTTCCAGTCGGTCGTAATTCACAAAACCGGTAAATTGGTTTTCGGCTTTCCATTTTTCAATCAGCTCGGGTATAAAGTACAGCCCGGGTTCAACGGTAACTACAAAGCCTGCTTCCAGTTCTTTGGCTAGTCTGAGCGATTTCAAGCCCAATTGTGTGCTACGCTCAAGGCCCTCTCTGTAGCCAACAAAGTTTTCGCCAAGGTCTTCCATATCATGTACATCCAGGCCAATGGCGTGGCCCAGGCCATGTGGCATAAAGAGGCCTTGCACGCCAAGCGCGAGCATTTCTTTTATATCACCTTTTACAATGCCCAGAGCGCTCAGCCCTTCTAAAAGCACTTGGTTGGCAAGCAAATGAACGTCTCTGAAAAGCACACCGGGTTTCAGGGCTTCAATTGCCTTTAATTGCATTTGCAATACCACATTGTATATCTCTTTTTGCTGTTCTGTAAATCTATTACTGACAGGAATCGTACGCGTAATGTCTCCGGCATAAAACATACTGTTTTCAGCTCCAGAATCATTCAGCGCCAGTTTACCCTCGGTCATGGTATTGCCATGATAATGATTATGCAATGTTTGCCCATTGATACTGAAAATGATTGGGTAGGCCAGGTCTCCGCCGCCCTCCAGTGCTTTCTGGTGTAGTAAGGCGGCTATTTCAAATTCCTTCCGGCCAGCCCGGGTTTCGCGCATGGCGGTTAGGTGCATTTCGCGGGTAATGTTTACGGCCTCTTCCATCTGCACAATTTCTTCAGCAGATTTGTATGAACGCTGCCCGACGATGGCTTTTATCAGGTCTGTTGAGGCCCGGTCTTTGAGTTGCGCTACAGGAATATTCAACCAGCTGTTTAGTTTGAATTTATTCTCGTACCTGTAAGGCGGGGTAAAGTGTACCTTGCCTGCCTTGCTTAGTTTTTCAGGCAGTTTTGCATAAGCATCTGTTCTGTAAACACCTACCCTGCGTGCTTGGTCTGCCAGAGTAGGCTGGGGGCCAACCCAGATGATGTCGTCCATGCTGAATTCATCTCCGTAGATGATTTCTTCACCTGAATCTACATCAATAATTGCTGCCAGATTGGGCAGACTTATGCCAAAATAATAGAGAAAATTGCTGTCTTGCCGGTAACGGTACGTATTATCATGGTAGTTCATTGGGGCTTCTTCATTGCCCATAATTAAAATCAGACCGCTTCCAACGCTACGTTTCAGGGTGTTGCGTCTTTCTATATATGTTTGCGTAGAGAACATGTGCTTTTGATATTTTAAGGCACGAAATAAGCGAAAATGACTTAAAAAATATAGGTTTCAGTTGATTAATTTGTGCGCAAAAGGCACATTGTACCAGTGATTAGGTTACGTTTTTCATTGCTGAGTTGATGGGCTGGCTTTCAGCCGGGCGTATGTGGGCATTGCTGAGCTTTCAAGTGTTGTGTAAACAATTGTGAATCAATGTATTAGGTGATTGGAGTTTTTGTTTTAATTTTTCAAAATATTTTCAGAAAATTTTGAAAATTCAAAATTGTTATTTTACTTTGAGGCAATTAGACTTACGTGCAAAAAAGTTTTACCAAAAAGGATGGCTACAATGGAGTTAAAAGAAGCAAAAGACAAGTTTATCCATACTTGGGGTACTCTTGCCACGCAGTGGGGTATTAACCGCACCATGGCACAGATACACTCTTTGCTTTTACTTGCGCCCAAATCAATGAATGCGGACGAAATAATGTCAGAACTGCAGATTTCAAGAGGAAATGTAAACATGAACTTACGCGACCTGATGGATTGGGGATTGATTTACAAACAGCTGCTGCCCGGAGAAAGAAAAGAGTATTTTATTGCAGAAAAAGATATCTGGAAAGTTGCCAAGCAGATTGCCAAAGAGCGACGCAGAAGAGAAATTGGCCCGTTGATTGAGGCGATGGAAGAGTTGAAAGAGGGTATAAAACCAGATAGTACTGAAAAAGAAGAGTTTCTTAAGATTGTGAACGAGATCAGCACTGTTACAGTTTTTGCAAATAACACGATGAGTTCATTATTAAAAGCTGATGAGAACTGGTTGGTCAGTAACTTCGTCAAAGTTTTTAACAAATAAGATTTTGGCTCAACTGAGCTGTATTTTTTTGGAGTTTTGGGGTTAAGCAGTAATCATCTCTTTGATAGACGATTACTGCTTTTTTTATGTTTTTACTCTATCTTTATCTAATTAATTTAAATTGAGATTTTCTAAATATAAAATTCGGTAGTCTAAGTGTCAATCGACAATTTGCTAATACCTATTTCCAGCGACACTTTTGAATTTTTGAGTAATTAAAAACATAATATAGTCAATATCTGATGTATTAGTTAACTTAATTTTATATGAAGTCCCTTTTACTCCTGATTTCCACTCCCAACTTCCTTCAGAAGATATTTTTTCTGGGTCATTTATTGTGAAGTAATTTTTAGATGTCGTTCCATCTGGATTAATATTTCCTCGTATTATTTCAATTAAAATTAAATTCTTTCTAAAGTTAAAGTAACAAAGGATTTTAGTATTATAAACTAGGCTTATATATTGCCTTTTTGAAACTAATTCAGTATTATCTAATTCTTGAATTTTAGATTTCAATTCTCCCCATTTATTCACTATCTCTTTATCAGTTTTTGAAGTATGGGCATCTTCATCAATCTGAGATACCTCCTTATTTACACTTTGAATTATTGGAGAGTTTGTAATAGTGCTAATAGAATTAATATTCTCTTTTGAGGCAGATATATGTTTATTAAGAATTATTGTTTCATTATAGAATCTCTTAATCTCCCATAACTCAAATGGCATATTCTTAAAGTTTATGCTATTTTTTTGGTATGCGTTAAATGATTGTGAAATGAATATAATTCTTGATTGTGTCCAATCAACATCATCTCTTTTCAATGTTCTATTTAGGCTTTCATTGTATTCTACAATAAACTCCGTTTTATTATTTAGCATCAAGGAAAGATAAGAGTATCCTTGATCAATTACAGAATAACTACTACCTCTTTTGTATTCAATTAAAACAAATGAACTTGTTTCTTTATCAAAGCATAAAGTATCAATTCTAAATTCTCCTATAGGAAATTCGGAACGTACAAATTCTAGTCTAAAAAATGTATCCGTATTTTTTTCGATTATTTCTTGTATTTCTTTTTCTACTTTGAATGGATAAAGCTCAATAAACTCTACTTTATTATTTTTTAAATTAAAAACCTCCATATTTAAAAAATCTAATATAAAATTGAACGAAATAACTATTTATGTTATACTCACAAAATTAATTTTTTAATTAAATAAGTATCTTAGATTAATGAAATTTGTTTTAGGTATAACTAAATAATAGCTTAATTCGAACTTAATAGTTTTTAGCGCAGCTATAATCAAACTATAATTTATTTTTGGTTCGGGTCTTACTTAAAGATTTATTCAATACCTTATTCTACCGTTACCGACTTAGCCAGATTCCTCGGCTGGTCTACATTACGGCCTCTCATTACGGCAATATAATAAGATATTAACTGCAATGGAATAGAGGTTATTAATGGCAGCAGCAGGTCGTTGGTTCTGGGTACTTCTATTACAAAGTCTACCATTCTAGGTATCTGGGTTTCGCCTTCGGTTACAATGGCAATTACACGTCCCTTACGGGCCTTTACTTCCTGAATGTTTGATACTATTTTCTCGTAAGAATTATCTTTGGTGGCTATAAATACCACGGGCATGTCTTCATCAATTAAAGCAATTGGGCCATGTTTCATTTCGGCGGCGGGGTATCCTTCTGCATGAATGTATGAAATCTCTTTCAGTTTCAACGCGCCTTCCAACGCGACGGGGAAGTTCAGTCCTCTGCCCAGAAATATGAAATTAGAGGCAAAGGTAAATAGCTTCGATATGTCTTTTATATGCTCTGCATTTTTAAGAATTTTCTCTACTTTTGATGGTATGGCATCAAGCCCCAGAAGTAACTCCCGGTATAAATTCTGATTGATGGTTCCTTTTTTATGGGCTGTTGCTAGGGCTATCAGGCTCAGAACAGTAACCTGAGCCGTAAAAGCCTTGGTGCTGGCTACCCCAATTTCGGGGCCGGCGTGGGTATAAACCCCCGCGTGAGTTATACGGGCTATAGACGACCCCACCACATTGCAAACACCAAGAATAATGGCACCTTTTGATTTGGCCAGCTCAAGGGCGGCCAGGGTATCGGCTGTTTCTCCTGATTGAGAAATAGCTATTACAATGTCTCCTTCTTTGATGATTGGGTTGCGGTATCTGAACTCCGACGCGTATTCAACCTCAACGTTTATGCGTGCCAGCTCTTCAAAAAGGTATTCTCCTACCAGGCCTGCATGCCAGGAGGTGCCACAGGCCACTATCACAATGCGGTTGGCACCCGCAATTTTATCCAGATAATCTCTTAAGCCGCCTAATTGAAGCGTGGCGTTTTCCAGATTGATACGGCCACGCATCGAATCAGCTATTGAGCGTGGCTGCTCAAATATCTCTTTAAGCATGAAGTGGTCATACCCGCCTTTTTCTATGGCTTCCAGCTCCAGCTCAACGGTTTCTATATACGGAGATACATCTTCATTGGCCAGGTTTTTAATTACCAGCTCATTATTTTTTATAATACCTATTTCAAGGTCTTCCAGATATACCACTTCTTTAGTGTATTCAATAATAGGGGTGGCATCAGATGCAAAGAAGAATTCGTCTTCACCAACACCAATAACCAGTGGGCTGCCCTTACGGGCAGCTATCAGTTGGGTTGGGTTTTCCTTATCAATAATTACAATGGCATACGCACCTACTACCTCACGAAGTGCAATTCGTACGGCCTCTTCAAGTGAGCATCCCATATTGGCTTGAATATCTTCAATAAATTTTATCAGAACCTCAGTATCGGTGGCGCTATCAAAACTATAGCCCTTGTTGATAAGGCTTTGCTTAATGGCAGAGTAGTTTTCTATAATACCATTATGTATAATAGCCAGTTTTTTGCTGGTTGAATAATGCGGGTGCGCGTTTACGTCGTTTGGTTCGCCATGTGTGGCCCAACGGGTGTGGCCTATTCCTATGGTGGCATGCAGGTCTTTACCTTTCAGCTCGTTTTCAAGGTCTGACACCTTACCTTTTTTCTTGTATATATTAAGTTCGTGTCCGTTTAATAAGGCTATGCCGGCGCTGTCATACCCACGGTATTCTAATCTTTTCAGGCCTTTAATAATAATAGGTGCAGCTTCGCGGTGCCCTACATAAGCAACAATTCCACACATGGTTTATTGAAGTTTTAGTTTTCTATAAATAAAGAAGTTTTAAATAGAAAAAGTCCAATATCTGGCTATATATCTAATCAAATTTATGAAAAAAATACAATATAAAAACAAAAAGAGAGGAGATTTTGGTCTCCTCTCTTTTGTCTGAAATAACCTGATGTTACTTCTTGCCTGAATAGTAAACATTCAGTTTTATGTTTTTTATAACTACGCGAGACACGTTATTATTGTAGATTCCGATAGTTGAACCAGACGATGTAGTACTTACAAAACTAGGTACCAGAGCAATGCCGTCGGTTGTCTTTTTCTTATTGAGCAGGTCTTGCAGATAAGAGGTAAAGTTAAACTGATAGTTGTTATTGGTAGTGTTGAAGTCTGCAATGTATTGTGTACCAGTGGCAACATCCAGTGCTACGAAGTCTTCAACATTATTCGTCTTTTTCAGACGATTATCTTTGCCTATTTCAACCAGTACAAACTGCGGTGGCACCCTTAAATTTCCGGCAACCTTGTCCATGTCAGGTTCAATAATCAGTTCAGCTTTATTAATAGCCACATTGTTGTTTCCGGCTTTTAGAAGGTTGTTCAGCGTGGGGAACAAAATTTTGGTGGTTATACCAGCGCCAGACTGCATATAAGTAATATTACCTGTTAACTGGGCAGGTACAGTATCAAATTCTTTTATATTTTGCAATACCTTACCCTGCCTGTTGGTTTTAATTTCGCTGAAACGTTCTCCCAGAAAAGTAAGCGACATGGCCTTGCCAACGGTATCGCCTTGCGCATGGTAATATAGAACCGGTGCACTGCTACCCAGTGCCATAGAAATGCCATAAACTGTTTGGGCATTATTGTTGAGCGTAAGAGCAAAACCTTTAATGGCAGCAGTAAATTTGTCAATGTCTGACGACTGGTCTTTACCAATAATCGAAAAGATTTCGTTACCTATAGAGGCAGGGAGCTTAAAGGAAATCAAACTGTCTTTAGCCGTTGAAGTTGCTGATCGTTTAAATTCTTTGTAAGTTAAATTTTTGCTGGCAATAGGGGTGGCGTTATAACCCAGTTTATCTTTATTAAGGTATTTTTTGCCTTTAACAAAGTCTTCAGTCAATCGGTGAAGATTAAGCGTAACTGGTTGGGTAGAGTCTCCGTAGGCAAAACCATTGTGCGCAAAATAGACATACATAGAGTCATATACGGCTTTGTCTTTATCCGCATCCGGGAAAGTCAGTGCGGCATACCCACCTGTATTTCCATCAATCGGAAGTGTTATCTGAGTAAATAAAGTAGCAGAAACGTCTCCAAAAACGGGGTCAGTATAATGGCCCAGCACCGCACCCGATTGGGCAGATGTAACTACTGAGTCAATCATGACGGTGGCTCTGCTTACCGTAAGGGTATCAGTAAAAGTAGTACCAAACTGTCCACCGCCCGATGGAGCGTCTACTGCAATATTAATAGGGTCTTCGCACGACAAAAAGAATGCGGAAAGTAGCAATATGGCTACATTCCGCATTTTAAGTGTGAAATTTCCGCTATTTTTAAGGAACGAGTTCTGTGTAAAGATTAAAGTACGTTTCCGTAACGTTGTCGTCTTCAATGCCTGCTTCAATTTTGTTAGCTGTAATTTCATTCAATAATTTACTTAAATTTTCGTTCATGCCCTCGTTAGCTTTCACTATTGAGTCGGCATATTGACAACCAATTTTAATGAATCCTTCAAAATCTGCCGAGCGTAGGTGAGCCAAGGCCTCATCCGATACATCCATAGCTTTGGCTTTCTCAAGGATGTCCTCGTCAAACTTGTGCTCAAATGCGTTATTATAAATTGTAAATACTGACTTTGTGTCTTTGAAAACAGGGTCGTTTTTGTAAGTTGTTTTCAGATACAAAGGAATCAGAGCTGTCATCCAGTCGGTGCAATGTACAATGTCAGGAGCCCATCCTAATTTCTTCACAGTTTCCAGAACACCTTTACAGAAAAAGATTGTTCTTTCGTCATTATCATCATAGAAACTTCCCTCTTTATCTAAGAAAACGTATTTCCTGTTAAAATAGTCTTCGTTATCTAAAAAATATACTTGCAATTTAGCACTTGGTATAGAAGCCACTTTAATAATAAGCGGTTTTTCGTCTTCACCCACAGTAATATTGATTCCTGATAACCTTACCACTTCGTGGAGACGGTTTTTACGTTCATTGATTGAACCAAAACGAGGAATCAGGATTCTGATTTCCATGCCTCTTTCTTGCATGGCTTGCGGAAGTTTACGAAGAAATTCTGCTACTTCTGAAATTTGCAGGAAGGGATTTATTTCACTGGCAACGTACAGAATACGAAGTTTACGCATATCGATAAAAAATAATTTATTTGGGAGTGTCTTCCAAAAAAGTATGCAAAGATACGAAAAAAACTAACAATTTGTTATAAAATCTTTTTAAAACAAATCATCGGGCCCTGTAAACTATTAAAAATCTTCTGTTTGCAACTTTGCATTGCCACCTTTCTGCAGGGAATGGCCCCTAGCTTCGCGCAGCCTTTGCTACTTATATTATTAATGCTTGAAATCTATCTGATACACCCTTGGCCACATTTTACCGGTTACATAAACTTTGTTACCGGTTGAGTCATAGGCAATACCGTTTGTTTCCATTGATTTGGGGTATCGTGTGCGGGCATCAGAGGCCAGCGAGCCTAAATCCAGTTTTGCTACAACGTTTCCGGTGGCAGGGTCTATCTTTACAATTTCGTTAGTCTGCCATATATTGGCATAAATAAAACCCTTAATATATTCCAGTTCGTTGAGTTGCTCTTTTGCAAATCCATTTTCTTTTACCGATAAGGTTTTAACAACTGCAAGGCTTTCAGGGTCCAGATAGGTAAGGGTGTAAGTACCATCGCTCATGATGAGCCACTTACCGTCGGTGGTTAGCCCCCAGCCCTCAGCGTTGTTGAAACTGAATTCCTTCATTTTTTTAAATGTCTTTAAGTCATAAACAAAGCCGGTTTTTGACTTGTAGGTAAGCTGATACACCTTGTTGTTCAGAATAGCCATGCCTTCACCAAAGTATTTAGACTTATCGAGGCTTACTTTTTTATCCAGACGGCCCGATGTTAAATCAACAATACCAATGACAGACGAGGTTTCTGGTAGCTCATCAGGTGAACCCGTACTCTCGTAAAGCTGATTATCATGAAACAGCAGCCCTTCTGTGAAAGCGGTGGTGTCGTGCGGAAAAGAATTTACTAATTGAAATGGTATGTTAGGTATAGCTGATGTTTCTTCAGAGCTTGATTTACTGGAATCATTGCAGGAAAAAAGGATAACAGCAAGCGAACAAATACCGGTTAATGTCTTTTTCATGTTTAATTGACGGAAACTTTTCCGCAAATCTAAAAAAAGTATTTCAACCCGATACTATGCCCGGCTATTATCCTTTGCTTTTAACTTCTTTTAACTAAAGTGCTTTTTGTACCATTCTGCCGAAAGCAGAATATCATTTCTGGTAAGCTGATGCCCCGTAGGCAGGTTATGATTGCTTACTCCAAATGCTGCATTTTTAAGAATTTTCACGTACTTTACGGTATCAGCCTGATTAACCGTGGGGTCACTGGTACCATTACTTAAAAAAACAGGGGTATTCCGGGTGTTTTTAAGATCCGAATCTATGCTCTTAAATGGCTGCATGGGGCGGTAAAGAATAGCTCCAGCCAGAAAATCAGGATATAGCACCAATGTGCTACCGGCTATATTTGCGCCGTTAGAATAGCCCAGTGCTACAATCTTGTTTACATCAAAACCTTCTTTTTCTGCCAGTTCTTTTAAAAAACTCACCATTTCATGCGTACGGAATGTTAAATCTTTTTCGTCGAATATGCCCATACCCAATCTTTTGAAGAATCTTGGCATGCCGTTTTCAGATACATTACCCCTTAGACTGAGTATGTTAAAACCACTGCCTATTTCTTTGGCAATGGGTAGCAGGTCATGCTCATTGCCGCCAGTGCCGTGCAGGAGCAACAAAGTGGTTGCTCCTGGTTGTTCTACTGGCACATATATGTACTTTAATGCCTGAAAATCCATTATTTTAAACAATTATGTGGTTAATCTAATTTTACCAGATGGGCTTCAATCTCTTTTCTGCGAGGCTCGTATTGTGCAGGCAGTTTAAGATTAGTACCCAATTCTTCCAAAGGTTCGTCTACCGTGAACCCCGGATTATCAGTTGCTATCTCAAATAAAACGCCACAGGGTTCTCTGAAATATAAAGAGTGGAAATAGTTACGGTCTATCTGTGGCGTAATATGGAACCCCAGATCCAGAATTTTTTTATGATAAGCCATCTGCGTTGCATCATCTTTAACTCTGAACGCAATATGGTGTATAGTACCACCGGCGCTTAAACCTCTGGCTTCGTTGGGTAATTCAACCAGATCAATGATATTGGCTGTATCAATGGCATCGGTAGCGTAACGATACCGGTTGGCTTCCTGAGCCATTAACTTATAGCCAAACACCTCTGTTAATACGGTTGCCGTAGGCTTAATATCATTTAGTGTAATGGTTGTATTATAAAAGCCCCTTGTTGCCAAATCTGCCTTTACCTCTTCTGTTTCATAGGGTTTTCTGGGGTCGGCATTTTTGGGTACAATCAGTTCAAGTTTCAATCCGTCAGGGTCAAGAAAAGTAAGGTATTTTTCCCCGAATCTTTCAGACGGTTTGTTATAAATTACATTGTATTTTTTAAAACGCTCTACCCAGAAATCAAGGCTGCCTTCTGGTACGGCATAGCCGATTTCGGTGGCCATGCCGGCACCGCGTTTCCCCTGCCTCACGGCGTTTCCCCAGGGGAAGAAAGTTAGCACCGTGCCCGGAGTACCCTCTCCATCTGCAAAGTAAAAATGGTAAGTGCCGGGGTCGTCAAAGTTTACGGTTCTTTTAATGAAACGCAGGCCTAGTACTTTAGTGTAAAAATTAAAATTGCGTTTGGCATCTCCAGCTATCGCTGTTATATGGTGTATGCCTAAGATTTTATTTTCCATTGTCTTTTTTATTTTAGAAATCAAGAATGTTGTTTCTCAAATCTTAACATCTCTGTTGTTGATTTGATGATACAAAGTTGCAGTCTTGAAATTTCAAAAACATTGAACTAGGACAAGAAACAATACAGGCATAAAAAAAACAGAAGGTTGTCAGGCTTTGGTCTTTGCCAGTTTGGTTCTTACTTTACTAAGAAACTCAGGCGAAAAGCCCAGATACGAGGCGATGTAATGTTGGGCAACTCTTTGGGGTATAGTTGGGTACCTTTCCAGGAAATCAAGGTATTTTTCAACAGCGGTAGTAGCAATGGTCTGAAACAACCGCTCCTGCATGCGTGTGAGGTTTCTCTGAACCATCAGCCTGAACATACGTTCAAACTTAGGCACTTCGGCCAGTAATTTCTCTTTGGTTTCAGGGGTTAAAACAAAAAGCTCGCAGTCTTCCAGGGTTTCTATAAACATTCGGCTGGGTTTCTGCTCATGAAAACTGGCTATGTCGCTCACCCACCAGTTTTCTATGGCAAACTGAAGGGTTACCTCAGCGCCGCTGGGGTCAAGGTAATAGGTTCTTACACATCCCTTCTTTATAAATGCTTCAAATTTGCACACTTCACCTTCTTGTAGCAAAAAGGCCTTTTTGGCTATACTTTTTGCCTGCAATGATGCATTAAAGATGGCAACTTCCTGATCGGTGAAATATGCATACCGTGCAATGTAAGCGTTTATCTCTTCAAACATAATCTGATACTCTTCGGTAGGTTAATTCCAACGTCATTCTATTATTTTATATAATTCTTTGGCTTTGGCTCTCGAAATGGCATTAAAATGCCACCACTCGCTGTCTATGCGCATATATCCGGCCTTTTGCATGGCATTGCGTAAAACCAGACGGTTATCAATCTGCTTTTGAGTCAGTTTGCCTTCTGCCAGCATCTCGTCTTCGTAAATAGGGTAGGCTAAATCGCCAAAATAATCATATTTGGTGCCCATGTCTAAAGGTTTACCAGACTTGGTATCAAACACAGTTAAATCAACTGCCGAGCCAAAGTTATGAATAGAGCCTTCTGCCGGATTCGCCACAAAATCGGCTCTTTTGGCAGGGGGTATGGTGTCTAGCATTGCCCACAGTTTATGCTGTACCGATAACGGCCTCGCGCTGTCATAGACAAGTAGCCTGTATTCAGGGTGCCGGCTTTGCAGATATTTACTGGCTTTGGCCAGCATCTCTGCCGGTTTTTTCTGCATGTAGGCGCGGGTCAGGTCTCCGTAAACATCCGAGCGCACAAAATTATCGGTTGTTGAGTACTTCAGTTCAACCATTATTGTAGAGTCTAGGGTTTGTACATTCACTAATCCCTGATTAATCATCCGTTGCTCTAATTCAGGAATCTTCACCGTTTCTACAACCGCAAGGGTATCTTTCTTTATTTGTATGGTATCTGTCTTTAATGTATCTGTTTTTTCGGTTTGTGTCTGAGAAGTACAAGCTCCTATCAACAGGGTTACTATTGATATTCCTGAAATTAGCTTTAGTTTTGCCATAAAATTGGTTCATTATTCCGGCAGTTCCGGTTTTTTGTAGAAAATGAAAGGCAAGCAATTATAAATCTTAGTTTATTTATATCTTGCCGGCAAATCTAACCCTAAAATCTCAATTTTATGGCATTAAACTACATTTGGGTAGCATTTTTTCTTATCGCATTTGTTGTTGCACTTATTAAAGTCATATTTACCGGGGATACCGAGATATTCAAGCTGGTTGTTGATGGCATGTTCGATTCCGCCAAGCTGGCCGTGATGGATATTGCCCTGCCTTTGGCCGGAGTTATGACATTCTTTTTAGGGATATTGAAAGTGGGTGAGGAGGCAGGGGTTATCAGACGCATGGCCAGAATCATAGGCCCGTTTTTCAGCAAGCTGTTTCCGGAAGTGCCGAAAGACCATCCGGCAAACGGCCAGATGATTATGAATTTTTCGGCCAATATGTTGGGGTTAGATAACGCTGCTACGCCGTTCGGGCTTAAAGCCATGCAGAGTCTTCAGGAGTTAAACCCTAATAAAGAAACGGCAAGTAATGCCCAGATTATGTTTATGGTACTGCATAGCGCCGGGCCAGTGTTGATACCTTTAAGTATTATGGCTCAAAGAGCTATTTATAATGCAGCCGACCCTTCAGATATTTTTATTCCGGCATTGATATCGGTATATGTGGCTACACTGACAGGAATGCTTTTTGTTGGAATTAAGCAGCGCATCAATTTTTTTGACAAAACATTGTTTAGCTGGCTGGCCGGGGTAACGGCGTTTATTGGTTTTGTAATCTGGTATTTTGCGCGCCTCTCTAAAGAAGAAATAGAGACCACATCGAAAGTTGTAAGTAATATGTTGCTGATGGTTTTTATTGTGGGGTTTATAGGAGGAGCTGTTTACAAAAAAGTTGATGTTTTCTCAGCTTTTATTGATGGCGCAAAAAACGGTTTCGAAACCTCAGTAAAAGTAATTCCGTATCTGGTTGGTATGTTAGTGGCCATTAGTGTTTTCCGGAATTGCGGAGCCTTAACTTATATAGTAGATGGTATGAAATGGGTGATAGGTCTTACCGGCATTAATACAGATTTTACTGAGGCGCTTCCAACAGCTCTGATGCACCCATTAAGCGGCAGTGGCTCAAGAGCCATGATGATAGACGCCATGAAAACCCACGGGGCCGACTCTTTCGTCGGGCGTTTGTCTTGTGTTTTTCAGGCTTGTTCAGACACCATCCTATATATTCTAGCGCTTTACTTTGGCTCGGTAGGCATTAAGCATACCCGTTATACATTGGTAGCCGGTTTGCTGGCCGACTTTGCCGGCGTAGTTACTGCCATTGTTGTGTCTTATATATTTTTTTATTAGTACATGATACAGCCAGCCATTTACATAAATACCGGAAGCATAAGACTATTCGGCAGGTTTTTATTTCTGCTATTTATGAGCTTTGCCTCTCTGGGTGTTAATGGTAAAGACTCAACAGAGGTTATACTGTTGAACTACGACGGTAACTGGCAAATGAAAAATATGCCCCCAGGTTTGAGTTATTATCAGGATAAAAGCCGGCAGCTCACGCTTAAAGAATTACTAACCAGACCCGAAGCCTTTCATTTTAAACAAACCAAAGGCAATGCACCTACTTTCTGGGCAAGAGGTAACCCCTTCTGGTTTAAGTTCAGGTTAAAAAACTCTACAGGCATTGACCAGAGCTTTATTATAGACCTGCCTACGCCTCTTTATGACGAGGCCAGATTTTACACCACCGAAAATGGCGTTATATTGTCAGAACACTTTCTTTCTTGGCAGACTCCCCAGCTTGCCAGGGTTATTAAACACCGTAATTTTTTCTTTCCTGTTATTTTAAAAGCACATCAGGAGGTTGTATGTTATCTTAAACTTCAGATAGAGGTAGGGTCTATCTGGGCGCCTGTCAATATCTGGGAGCGAAACATTTTTGACTACTATTATTATTCAACCGACTACCACACCTGGGGCTTTGTAATTGGCATTTTGCTGTTTGTGGTTTTTATGTCTTTTTTGCTTCTTTTTGCTTTTAAAGACATGCTCTATTTTTTTTATGCCTTGTATGTTCTCATGGCACTTGCGTTTGTTGCTACTTCGCAGGGGTATTTCATCAGGTATTATGTAGATGGCTCCTTTGGTGTGCAGGGCAACCGGCTCCGATACGTTGCTTCGCTTTTATTGCTGATAGCCGGGCTTTTATTTATCAGAAAATACCTTCGCTGGGACCTCGTCAAAAACAAATATATCAACTACCTGCATATTGGTATGATAGCCATCCTTACAGGCATGATTATCTTTTTATATGCCGACAGCCTGTTGGTACATGGCGATTGGTTTAAGCGTTACATTAAAGTTGTAAATAAGATGCTTGGGCTGGTGTTCTGGATACCCACCACCTATGTTATACTTATCTCATTTTATTGTATCAGGATAGGCCATTACAGAAAAGAGGCCATTTATTTTCTTATTGCTAATTTACCAGTTGCATTTATAATATTTTATTCTGCTTTAAGTAATTATGAGATAGTAAGAGGAAGCCGACTGGTTGAAATAGATTATTTTGCTTATGCTTATATTATTGAAATTGTATTTCTGATGGTTTTACTGGCCTATCGGCTAAAGGCCATGCAAGATACCGCCGAGCAGCTTTTTCTTGAAAAAGCCATAGCACAGCAGCAGAGAACAGAAGCCATATTGCAGGCAGAAGAGAGAGAACGTGTAAGAATAGCGCGCGACCTGCACGATGGCATAGGGCAGATGCTGGCCGCAGCCAGAATGGCTCTTGGTAACTTTATGGCAAAGAAAAAGGAAGAAAATGAACACATTCAAACCTCGCTTGATTTGCTGGAAGAGAGCATCAAGGAGATACGGGAGATTTCTCATAACATGATGCCCGGTGCCCTAACAAAACTTGGCTTGTCTACCGCCCTGAAGCAGTTTGTTAATAAAATAAATTCGCTCGGAGAACTGCAAATTGAATTGCAGATAATAGGATTAAAAGAAAGACTCAACGAAAAAATTGAAACTACCCTCTACCGTGTTGTACAAGAGGCTTTGAGTAATATTTTTCGTCATGCAGAAGCCACAAAAGTAAGTATAGAACTGGTAATACACGAAAAAGAACTGGTATTGATTATAGAAGATAACGGAAAGGGTTTTGATAACCAGAGACTTGGTAAAGATGGTATTGGAATTAAAAATGTGACCACAAGAGTAGAATATTTGAATGGAAGTGTTAATTTTGATTCAGCAATCGGAAGAGGAACCAGCGTAATTGTTGAAATTCCCCTCATTTGATTCGTTTGTAATGATAGCCGCCAAACTCAAAATTTTAATAGTTGACGATCATCAGATTCTGATTGATGGTATAGAAGCTATGCTCCAGGGTGTAGATAACTTTGAAGTTGTGGGTAAACTGCTCGATGGAAAACTAGCCTTAACTTATCTGTCTGATCACCCTGTTGATATCCTCCTCACAGACCTTTATATGCCTAAAATGACAGGTATTGAGCTTACTCAAAAGGTTAAGAAAGCATTTCCTGATTTAAAAGTCCTTGCGTTGTCGGTTTCTTATGATGTTTCTATTGTTCATGACCTGATGGACGCGGGCATCTCGGGCTTTATTCTTAAAACAATCGGCAGGAACGAACTGATTGATGCAATTAATGAGGTATCTAAGGGCAATGTTTATTTCAGCCGCGAGGTTTCTAATGAAATTCTCAGAAGCCTGGCCAACAGAAATGACCCCGAAGAAGAAATTTATCGTTTGTCAGACAGAGAAATTGAGATTCTGAAGTTAATAGCCAGAGAGTTTTCTAATGCTGATATTGCCAAACAATTGTATATTTCTGAAAGAACTGTAGAAACCCACCGAAAGAATATATACCGTAAAACCAATACCAAAACCATAGTGGGGCTCATAAAGTATGCCGTAGAACGCAAATTAATTTAAGCAATACGTACTGGTACGGATGCACAAGTTAAAAAATACCCTGAAATGGGTATTGGCCTGCAAAATAGTCTTTACGATATTTGCATTATGAACACGAAGGTGTTATAGCCATGAAGACGACCTTCTGCATATTTAGTAAATCTGCTTAATAAAAATTTGATACACAGATTCCAACCTTTTATCTGAAACAGGAATCATCGTATAATAAATTTTAATTTTAAGTAGTATATGAAGAAGTTTTTTTACGAGTATTTTGACGAAATTGTTGTTGTAATGTTTTTTATAACGATAGTAGCCATAAACGCCTGCAAGGCATAAACAGAGCTTTATCATAAAATCACCGGCCCGTTCGCAGGAGCCAACGGCTCGATGATTTTAATAATCAACAGCAGTTTGACGAGAGCAAAAGCAAGAGTCATCTGATTCTTGCTTTTCTTATTTTAACACAACTGGTTACTTTATACCTTACAGCCTCTTTTCCCGCTATCCACTTATAACTCATTTATTTTTTTGACGCCTGGTAGACTCTTACGTAGTCTACCTCCATGCGTTGCGGAAATATATTGTCATCAATGCCTTGCTGGCCTCCCCAGCTGCCTCCTACGGCTATGTTCAACAGCAAATGAAACTTCTTGTCGAACGGCCATTCCGCCCAGCCGTAATTAGCCTCTCTGGTAAAAGTAAAATACTTGTTACCGTCTATCTCTATACTTATTTTATCGGGTGTCCATTCGCAGGCATAGACATGAAAATCGTCTGAAACCCCGGGTACCACAACATTATTACCTTTATTGGTTTTTATAGTATGGTTAAAGGCCTTGGTATGGATATTACCGTGTATCCGGTTCTGGTCGTATCCAACGTGTTCAATGATATCAATCTCCCCATTGTCAGGCCAGTAATTGGCTCCGTACGATTTCTCAGTGGCCAGCATCCACGCTGCAGGCCAGGTACCTCTTCCTTTGGGTAATTTAGCTTTTATTTCAAATCGCCCATACAAAAAATCAGCTTTGTTTTTAGTTACCAGTCGCGCAGATGTATAGTTATTGTTTTCAAATTTTTCTTTTCTGGCCTCAATAATTAGCACACCGTTTTCAACACGCGCATTTTTTGCGTCTTTGGTATAAAATTGCTTTTCGTCATTTCCCCAGCCATTACCGCCAGTGTCGTAACTCCATTTGCCGGTATCCGGCAAACCTGTATAGTTAAATTCATCTGCCCACACTGGTGCCGACTTATCTATGTCGTATTTAAATGTTCCTTCGGTATTTACCTCATTTTGGCCGGTTTTTTGGCAGGCTACATAAAGCAAAAGAACTGACAAACCTAAACTGAAAACAAGAGTTTTTTTCATGAGTAATAGATTTAAGAGCAATTTTAAACATTAAAAATCAGGCCACCCACTATGGAGTTTTAGTATTTACACCAAACGGAATAATTGTGGGTTCTAACGCCATTTTTTGAGCATGAAATCAAATTTGGATAATGAAGCCCGTTTTTCAATTTCTTTTTGTTCATTTGTACGTTTTCAACCCTAAAGATAAATACAATTTCTATGAAACGCTTCATAAAAATAATTTTTGCCTTTGTGCTCATAATCACGGCATTTGTGCTGAAAACCCTGTGGAACGCGGGAACTTTTACAAAAATTGAGCCACATTTTGATGGAAAAATTAAAGAATTGCCAGGTTTTAATGGTGCAGAAGATATAACCATAGACAAAACTACCGGGCTGGCTTTTGTTTCGTCGGGCGGGTTTATTGCAAATGCACCTAATGGAAACATTTTTTTGATTGATTGTACACAGAAAGCTCCCAAACCTGTCAATCTTACGGCGCCATTAACATTAACAGATTTCCACCCGCATGGTATTAGTTTGTTTCAATCGCCAGAGGGTGAAAAACGACTCTTTGTGGTTAATCATAAGAAAAACCGCACAAGTATTGAAATATTCAGTTTTCAAGACAGCATACTGACACATCTGGAGACCATCAACAGTAATTTATTTGCCAGCCCTAATGATCTGGTGGCGGTTGGCGAGAGGCAATTTTATTTTACAAACGACCATGATGAGGAAATTTCAGAATGGCGGTCAAAAAAAGATTTACTTCAGATACCCATGGGCAATGTAGGCTACTTTGATGGCAGCAAGGTTAAGATTATGGCTGATGGCTTTTTGTATGCCAATGGCATAAACGTAAGTAACGACGGGCAAAAGTTATATGTTGCGGCTACTTCGGGCCGAAAAATAGTAGTATTTGACCGGGATATCCTTACAGGAAACATAAAAGAAAGCAGTGAGATTGCCATTAACGGAGCCGACAATATTGAGATAGATGAATCGGGCGACTTGTGGGTGGGCTGTCATCCCAAATTACTGGCTTTTCTGGCTCATGCCAAAGACCACTCTAAATTATCACCGTCTGAGGTTATCAGCGTTTCTTTAAAAACTGGCGCTCCAGCCATAAAGAGTATTTATTTAAATGATGGTACACAACTATCAGGCTCAAGCGTGGGTGCAGTTTGGCGTAATAAATTGCTTATAGGGAGTGTTTTTGGCGATAAAGTACTCCTATGCACAATGAAGCAATAATATTTGTTTTGCCTGTTTTTTATTATCTTTAGGCATGGCTGGGTCATTTGCTTTTGGTTTAGTATGGTTATGAGAACAATGACAGGGCCATTGATACCATTGCCGGTGTAAACCAAAGCTGTTAAAAAAAAAGAGTGTCCGTAAAACCAGTTTACGAACGCTCTTTAGACGAATGCCAAACAATTAATTTGTCAGGCAAAAACGCTTCTCATCAGATCCACGCTTTTTTTGACGCCCGTCTCCGGGTTTTCATTGCCTTCAAATTCTATAGATACATAACCCTGATAATTTACTTTTTTCAGTATATCTGCTATTCTTTTATAGTCAAGGTCAAGGCTATACCATACACCTCCACCATAATAGGTTTTAGCCTGTACAAAGCTGGTTTGCGGGGCAATTTTTTCGAGTTTATCGTAAGGATTTTCCAGAAAATTACCAGTGTCCATCAACAAGCTCAGCCAGGGAGAATCTATTGCATTTTTAATTCTCAACATGCCTTCCGGCGTAGAGCCAAGCCCCCAGTGGTTTTCAAGAGCAAGCAACACCCCACACTCTTCGGCTTTTTTCAGGCATTGCTGTATGCTGTCGATGCACCATTTAAAGGCCTCATCTTCGGTGTATCCGGCAATGGCAGGTTCAATGCCTCTTTTGGCCATAAATTCATCAAATGATTTGATGGTTCCCCAACGACCGGTATTTAAGCGCATACACGGAATCCCCATTTTATAGGCCAGTTCAATACAATGATTGGTATGGTCTATATGTTGTTTTAAAACCTCCTTGTCGGGCGATACAAAGCCCTGATGAATAGACAGGCAGGTCATGGCAATGCCATTCACAAACGCATGCTTTTTTAGCTTTTGCAGATACGCATTGTCTTCACCGGCCATCTGGCGATGCAACACATCAATGCCTTCAAGACCCAGTTTTGCGGCTTCATCAATCACTTTTTCAATCGGAAATTTCTCGCCTTTAAAGTGCCAGTAAGAATAGCTGGATACACTCAGTTTGATTTTCCCGGCTGGTTTAACTTCCGGTTGTGCCTGTACCAGAGCAGGGGCACAAGCCGCCGCACTGCCAAGCGCTGCAGTTTTTAAAAAGTTTCGTCGGGTTGAATTCATGAGTTTAAACAAAAATCAGGTTATGTTAATAGACTAAGAATACAGCGTTGGCAAACAATAGTTTTCCTCCATACCAGAAACCCCTGAAAATCGGGTCGTCTGCCATATACACAATTTTTCCTCTTCCTAATTCCTGCACCCCATGAACAAGGGTATTTTTCATTTTATCTTTGGCTTTCTGGCCTACAAATCCGGTAATGTAGTTGTTGTCTTTCAGATAACCTACGTTCCATCCTTCTTTCAGATACTCAAAATTGTAGGGGTCACGGGCCAGCAGATAATAGCTGCCATCGGTGCCATAGCCCAAAGGGTGTGTTTTATCGATGTCAACTTTATAAATGGCGCCAACCACCTGTTCAGATATACTCTCGCGTTCTCTGGTGCCATAGGTTTTCAGTTCAGGTTTATCTTTGGCTTCGCCTTCTTTTTTGCGTTTCAGACCAAACCCGTCTTTATCGGCAAAATAACTGGTGGCCGACTCCAATGCGATTACTTTTCCACCGCCCTGAATCCACTTTTTAAGAGCATCACCATTACCGAAAATTCTGTCGTAATTTCCATCTGCAAGTATTAAAACATCCAGTTGGTCTAATGGCACTCTTGAGAAAGTAGAACCCTCAATTACGGTTATAGGATAATTGATTTGTTGCTCAAAGAAGTGCCACACCTCGCCAAAAGCTGTTGGCGAAATGCCATCGCCTGATATAACAGCTACTCTTGGGTTTTTAAGTATATTAACAGAGCCTGAGCCAAAGTCGTTGCCCGTTGTAACCATCCCGGAGCTGGTAGCCAGTAAGTTAATGCCAAATGCTTTAGCTGCCGACTGCACGGCTTTGTCGAACTCATCGCCCATGCGCAGGTTATTGGTTCTGGTTATAATAATAGACCCAACATCAAATTTTCGGCCACCGGTTTCAAAAGCATTTTCATTAAAGCGAACCTTAATGCCTTTTGATAATATCTGCGTCAGAAACTTCACGTCTTCAAAAGAATTATACGTTGCCACATAGGCATAGGGTTTTCCGTCAACTGCTAATTCGGGTATGCTGTAATTAGGCTGAGAGTTACCCGCTGATAGTTTTTCTTTTGTCGCAAATGCTTTTAAACCATAGGCATAAGGCATACCCCAGGCAGTGATGTCGTAAGTTAGTGAGTCTTCCAGCATGGTTTTAGGCTCAAAAAGAATCTTTACAAAAGTGCCTTTGGGCTGGTAGGTACTCACAATTAAATCGTTCGCTTCTACTTTAAAACTTTCTTCTTTCAGGTTCTGATAGTTAACACCCGTGGCAGACATTTCTTTGCCTGCATACCCGTAAGTAATATTCAGTTTATCAAGCAGGCCTGTTAAGGCTTTTACCTTTGCCTCGCTACCTTTGCTTTTCATTACGAACGACTTATAAGTGCCGACAGGGTTGTTTTTGTTGCGATCAAAGAATTTTACAAATTCATCTACTGTTTTTTCAGACCTGGACGAAATAGCTTCGAGAGTCGCCAGACTGGCAGAAAAATGATGAGCAATACGGTAAGATAGTGTAAGGGTGTCGCCGTCTTCTTTAGCTATGGCAATGCCGGCTCTGCCGCCACCGCCTTGCTCGTAGGTCATACCTATGGCGCCGTTATAAGAGGGGTAGGTGTCGCCGTAGCTTGGGTAAAGCAGGTCATAATTTTCTTTTGAAAAATACAGCCAGTAGTTTTTGTCGAAATATTTTTTGTTGTATTCGCCTATGGTTTGCTGAAACTCTCTTTGCCAGGCTGTCAGATCTTCGTGATAAGGTTTGGCTGATGGTGGAAAGTAATAAGGGCTGCTGACACCCATTTCATGGAAATCGGCATGCAGATGTGGCATCCACTGATTATAAATTTTCAAACGCTGAGTCGATATCTCCTGTGTTTGCCAGGCCCAGTCACGGTTCGGGTCAAACAGGTAGTGGTTGAAACGCCCTCCGGGCCAGGGTTCGTTATGTTCGGCTGCAAACGGGGTAGCATTAAATACTTTGCTGGTTACCCGGTTATACCATTGTGCATAGCGGTCTCTGCCGTCGGGGTTTATACAAGGGTCAATCAGTACAACCGTATTTTTTAATATGTTCTGGGTAACGCTGTTGCTTTTATTAAGCATTTCGTATAAAACCTGCATAACGGCCTCAGAACTTACGGCTTCATTGCCATGAACGTTGTAGCTCAACCATGCAATAGCTGGCACTTTGGTTGTTGGTTTGCCTTCCAGAAGACCAATACTTTTGAGATTGGATGTGCGGATGTCTTCCAGCTTTGATAAATTCTCCGGAGTGGCAATGGCTACCAGTATAAGTGGGCGGCCTTCAAAGGTGGTTCCGTAATCGAAAATTTTTACTTGTGTCGGATTCTGTGCAGCTACATGTCTGGCATAATCTACAATGCGGTGGTGGAAGCTGAATTTGGTTCCGAGTTTGTAACCAAGAAATTCGTCGGGTGTTTTAGTGTTCTGGGCCTGTACCCACAATGTGTTAATGAAGAGGAACAGAAACAAAAAGCTTTTTTTCATGTCTTACGTTCAGAGTAGTTTTTTACATGCATCAAATATAATGTTTTTAGCGTTGAAAATGGGGTTGAAAAAAAAAATTGAAAATTTTTTACTTTTTTTTTGCCCAGCTATTGCATTGTAAAAAAATTGCCGTACTTTTGCACCACAATTTACAAACGCAGACGATAAATGGAACCAGCCGGCCCTATCGTCTAGCGGTTAGGACAAGTCCCTTTCACGGATTAAACAGGGGTTCGATTCCCCTTAGGGTCACAAATCGCTGCGATATTGAAATTGTAAGAGCCTGGTAATGAGATAATTATCAGGCTCTTGTTTTTTTAAATCCTTAAGAAGAGAATTTTTCAATATCAAAAATCACAGGATAATTTTTCAGGAGAAGAATTTCAGACAAACACTTAGCCATCGCATTTTTTGTTTCGGCATGATTTTAATTGTTAATAGAATTTTTTCATAATTAAATATTGCGCGGTTGATTTATCAGGTTGTTTAAAGTATCACTGTCTTTAGTTTTAAGCCATTTTAAGTAAGTGTTTGGGGCAGTTAGAAAGTAGCCACAACTTATAGTTCAGATTAAAAATTATTAAATTATCAATAAAGTTTAATTCGGGGCGTTCGTGAAATAGTACTTTTCTGTTGTGTAATAGTATTAATTGTTAAAAATCAATAACTGAGTTCAGATTTAATTTTTTATTAATTCATAATTGTCCAAATTTGTGAAATTTTTCACCCTAAACACAAAGTAGATTAGTGTATGAAAACCCCTTCTAAGTTTCTATTTTTAATTGCAGCAGGTATTTTTATGTCGTCGTGTGTGGCTAAGAAAAAATTTGTTAGTCTTCAGCAACAATACGACAAAGCGCAGGCAGATTTAGTTAAATGTGGCGACACCGTTCAGGATTATAAAGATCGTCTCTCAAAATCTGAGCAAGACAGAGTTAATCTTGGTAACACGTCACAAGCTGAAATCAAACAACGTGATGCCCAAATTAAAGACCTGAAAGATCAGGTAACAGATTTGAAAGGCCTACGTGACAAACAATTAGAGCAGGTAGGTAACCTTACTGTGCTTTCTAAAGCTGCTAATGATAATATTGATAAAACTTTGGCCCAATTAGAGAAAAAAGACAAGTACATCAACTTGTTGCACGCTGCCAGAACCAAAGCTGACTCAATTAATCTGGCTTTGGCCGTTAACCTGACCCGCGTACTTAGCTCAGGAATTGAAGATAAAGATATTGACGTGAAAGTTGACAAAACTGTTGTCATGATTAATATTTCAGACAAAATGTTGTTCTCTAGCGGAAGCTTCAAATTGTCGAGCAGAGCAAATGAGGTTCTTGGTAAAATAGCACAGATTATCAAATCTCGTCCTGATCTTGAAGTAATGATTGAAGGTTACACAGATAACGTTTCTATCAATACTGACTGTATCAACGATAACTGGGATTTGAGTGTGAAAAGAGCCACTTCTGTAGTGCGTTCGCTTCAAAATAACTTCAAAATTGATCCGAACAGATTAATCGCTGCCGGTAGAGGTGAATTCAATACCTTAACAAGCAACGATAGTTCTGAAGGTCGTGCGGCTAACCGTCGTACAAGAATCATTCTGATGCCTAAATTGGATCAGTTCTACGACTTGTTGAATCCTGAGAAATAAGAATTAAAGTATATACTATTCAAAAATAGCCGGATGGGGGAACCCGTCCGGCTATTTTTGTTTGTAATAATTTTACTAAAGTTATTTCATTAGTTTTAAATGTGTGTAAGCAACGCCAATAACTATGGCCGGAACCAGAATTGAAAACAAAGTCCACATACCTGCACTAATGAGCACAATCTGATTAATGAGATGAAAACCTGCATACACATACAAACCCCATTTTCTTAATAGCCATATACCGCCGGTACCCAGGTAGCTGGCCGCCACTGAAAAAGCCAGATACGGAGGATACCAGGGGCCAACTGCTTTGGTAGTGCTGTAAAATATAAGAGGCACCGTTAATGTTGCCCAAACAAAGGCAACTGTACAAATAAAAGTAATGGCCGCAGGCCGGCTGGTTTCTGATGATTGATTCATGATTTAAACGATATTATTTCTTACGCAATGCCTTAAATTCAGAGCCTTCTTTCCATTGTGGCCAGGTAGTTTCAAAGGCCAGTCTTTTTCCTATCTGAAACAAAAGGATGGTATCCTCCAGTCCGCCTTCAAGTTTCCAGGTTGCGGCATCGTATTGGTCGGTTGTCTGATGATAAAATTTTTCTGTGTATAATTCCTGTTGCTTTTGTCCGTATTCTTTTCCTTTTGCAACTTCGACAATGCCGCTTCCGGTTGTTAAGGCTGGTATACCTGCTTTCGCAAAGCTGAAGTGGTCAGAGCGGAAGTAGTGGCCTGCCTCCGGGTGCGCTTCAGGCGCAATGTATCTGCCTTTGCTTTCTACTTCTTTTTTCAGATAGTCTTCAAGTTCCGACTGGCCCTCTCCGGCAATTGAAATGTCTTTGGTTCGGCCGAAATTATTAATAACATCAATATTCAGATTCCCCACTGTTTCATGAGCCGGATAAACCGGATGCTGCGCGTAGTAAGCTGAGCCCAGCAGGCCTTGTTCTTCGGCGGTAACAAATAAGAAAACAATGCTTCGTTCAGGTTTATTTTTAAGGCTTTTAAAAGCACGGGCAATTTCCAGTACAGCGGCCGTTCCGCTGGCGTTATCAAGCGCACCATTGTAGATTGAATCCCCTTTGGCATCCGGTTTGCCAATACCGAAGTGGTCCCAGTGAGCGCTGTAAATAATGTATTCGTTCGGGCGCTTGCTACCGGTTATTTTACCAATTACGTTTTTAGACTCATTAAATACAGCTTTTACTTTCATTGAGGTTGAAACTTTAGCTGGTAGTGCCACGGGCTTAAAGCCTTTTTGGTTTGCTTTTACCAGAAGCGCTTCGCCATCGCTAATGGTGTTCAATAGTTTTTTTGCTGCGGCCTCGGTTATCCACCCTTCAACGGGGCAACGGTATTCTTTGCTTCCGCGTGTGTCTAAATGCTGCTGCGACTTTCCCCATGAGTTCTGAACAACGCTGAACGGATAAGATGCTGCTTTTTCGTTATGAACAATCAGGCAGCCTTTGGCGCCTTGTCTGGCAGCTTCTTCAAACTTATAGGTCCAGCGGCCATAATAAGTCATTTCTTTTCCTTTAAAAAGGGTAGTGTCTCCGGTGCTAAAGCCGGGGTCATTTACCATTACCAGCACAACCTTTCCTTTTACATCAATGCCTTGGTAGTCGTTCCAGTTATATTCCGGGGCAACTACGCCAAAACCTGCAAACACCACATCACTTTTTTCAACAGAAATAACAGAATCAGTATTTTCTGTCCAGATAACGTAGTCTTCCATGTTTTTAAGGCTGAAATCCCCTTTACCAGTGTTTACTAACATGGCAGGGTCGCAGGTTGGGGTTATTTCAACCATAGGCACCTTCTGAAAATACTCACTACCGTTTCCGGGTTCAACCCCCATGTTTCTGAGCGACTGCGTCAGGTATTCTACCGTTCTGGTTTCGCCAATCGTAAACGGGCGGCGTCCCTGAAATTCGTCAGAAGATAGTTTTACAATATGTTTAATCAGGCTGTCCTGACTAAAAGCGCTTAAACCATCCTGTTCGTCAACCGAACTCTCAGTTTTACTGCATGCCAGCGCTAAAGCAATGATAAAAGCTGTTAGTGTGCTTGATAATATTTTATTCATAATGGTAAAATGCTAGATACCCAGGCACATTGAATTGTTTCTTTCGGCACCTGTGGTTATTAAATGAGTGTGTGCTCAAATATACAATAAAAATTGTTCTGCTAATGATACCAGTCTTGCTTAGGCGGCTTGTGCTATTCAGTTGCATGCCATGCAGGCGTAAATCAAACGCGTTTAAAGATAGTTTTCTACATATAGCTTAATCAGAGATTCAACCTGAATGGCAGTTGAAATAGCAAAAGAGTTCTAACTTTATAAATAAAGGAAAGTTTTATTGCCCTTTTTGTCCAATTTGGGGTGTTATCACTAATCCTTCTGAATGGCAGGTTAATTAAACCAAAGCACATTTCAGATACCAGACCGGGTTTTGTTGTACTTTAAACCTGATTGATACGTTTTAAACCATTGTAGTACTACCATACATTTAATGTATATTTTATATTTACTCAAACCAACGGCAGTACTCTTTGATTATCTTTGCGCTTCTTAAAACAAATTATTTTTTCGGATGAAAAAACTTCTGATAGCTGGTTTTATATATCTAAGCACAGTTTGCTGTCTGGCGCAAACTGCAAAAAAGGCCGTATTTGTAATTGTAGATGGGATTCCGGCCGATGTGATTGAGAAATTGAACAAACCTAATTTAGACTCAATTGCGAAAGCGGGCGGCTATGCAAGGGCTTATGTAGGAGGTGAAAAAAAGAGTTATTCGCAAACACCTACCATTTCTGCTGTTGGCTATAATAGTCTGCTGACAGGTACCTGGGTAAACAAACATAATGTGTGGGGAAATGATATTAAAGCGCCCAATTATAACTACTGGACTATCTTCCGTTTTCTGAAAGAGCAGTACCCTAAAAAGAAAACGGCTGTGTTTTCTACATGGTTAGATAACCGTACCAAACTAATAGGCGAAGACCTGCCGCAAACAGGTAATATAATGACCAACTACCATCTGGACGGGCTGGAATTGGACACCATTAATTACCCACATACCAAAGACAGCAAGCATATTAACCTGATTGATGAAAAAATTACAGATGCTGCTGCACAATCTATCAGAACCGATGCCGCCGATTTAACCTGGGTGTATCTGGAGTATACCGACGACATGGGCCATAAATTTGGCGATAGCCCACAGTTTTATTCTGCCATTGAGCAAATGGATAAACAGGTAGGGCGTTTATGGCAGGCTATTCAGTACAGACAGAAAAATTTTAAGGAAGACTGGGTGATTTACATAACTACTGACCATGGTCGTGATGCCGCAACCGGAAAGGGGCACGGTGGGCAGTCGGACAGAGAAAGAAGCACATGGGTAGTAACGAATGCCAGAAACCTGAATCCATATTTTAGTCAGTTCAAACCCGGTATTGTTGATATTATGCCGTCTATAGCCTCTTTTCTGAATATAACAATTCTGCGCGAGCGTTTATTTGAGATTGATGGTGTATCGCTTGTAGGTAAGGTATCTGCGGTGCAGCCTACTGCTTCGTTTAATGATGGCAAAATTGCCCTAACCTGGAAAGCCATTGACAAAAAAGGACAAGCCAAAATATGGCTTAGTACCACCAATTATTTTGAAACCGGAAAAATGGATAATTATCTGCTGGTTAAAAAAGTGCCGGTAAGCGCCGAAAACACCTTGATTGATGTGAGCCAGTTTAACTCAAGTTTTTTTAAGGTGGTAATCGAAATGCCTCACAATACCCTTAACCGTTGGGTGGTATTGGAAAAGAAGAACTAACCAGAAGTACATCTGTTGATTAAAAACAGTTTAGTACATAAAGAATATGGCCCTTAGGATATTCCGGGGCCATATTTTTTTGGTTGAATTATGAAAAGACATCCGTTTAATATTGAAGAGAATGCCAAACATGCAGCCTACTTTTTACTGATTTTAGCTTCTGCCAGCTCTATTTTTTTATCAATCAGCAGGTATGATTTCACCAGGCTTTTATCAAAATCAATAATCTGGCTAACCCCAATGCCATCGGCCTCGGCCCATGTAACAAACAGGTTATTCCCTTCCATTTCTTTTTGATGAAATCTGTCGGTTTCCTGTCTGCCTTTTTCTTCGCCAAAAACACATTGCCAGTTTAAGGTGCTGTCAGTCAATATTTTTACTTCATAGCGGGCATCGCCGTAATCATAAAGATAGGTTTCGCCAACCTCAAACCTGGTGTTTTTTATGAGCGAAATCTCTTCTCCATTATTAATACAAGAAGCTAAAACTGCTATTAAACCAGCAGCGAAAATCGATTTTCTTATCAATTGCTTAGGCATAGGATAGGGTGTTTTTAAAGCTTGTTCAGGGTTTTATGTTAATATTCTAAAACAGTAAAAAAATACTATCTGAAGAACTTATTTTTTTGGGATAATGGCTGTGGCTTCAATTTCAATCAATACATCCTCTCTATACAAATGGCTTACCTCCACCAGTGTGCTGGCCGGAGGATTCTGAACGTTAATAAATTTATCACGGATATTTCTGACAATCTGAATTTTGCTTACGTCTCTTATAAAATAAGACAGCTTGGCCAGATGGCTCATGTTTCCGCCCGATTCTTCAATTATATTCTTTATGTTTTGGAAGGTCTGCTCCGTTTGTCTGGCAAAATCGTCTTTGCCAACAAGATTCCCCTGCTTATCTAAAGGAACCTGCCCACTGATAAGCAGCATGGTAGCATTGCCCAGGTCTACTTTGGCAACTTGTGAATAACCCCGGGGTGTAGCAACAGAAGAGGGATTAACTAATTTGAATGTTTCCTGCGAGAATGAGGAATAACTGATAACCAGAATGGGTAGAAAGAAGAATGGTTTCATTTATGCAAAATTTAAAACCTAAAATTAACATAAATGAAACCAAAATCAATTACATATACGTGTAAGTGCCTTGCGTAGCCTGGTGTCTGAATCGCTCGAAGGCTTCTCTTTCCAGTTGTTCACGGTGGTCGGGGTGTGCCACTTTTATCAGTTCTTTGGCGCGTTCAACCAGATTTTTACCATAAATATAGGCTATGCCATATTCTGTTACAACATAATGCACATGCCCGCGTGTAGTTACCACGCCTGCTCCTTCTTTCAGGTGTGTTACAATTTTTGTTTCGCCGTTTTTGGTTGCCGACTGCAACGCAATAATTGGTTTTCCGCCTTCAGACAAGGCGGCTCCTCTGATAAAATCCATTTGCCCGCCAACGCCAGAATACATCTGGTAACCGATACTATCGGCGCAAATCTGACCCGTAATGTCAATTTCTATAGCGCTGTTGATGGCTGTTACTTTCGGATTCTGACAAATAATAGAAGTATCATTAACATAATCAACGGGTAGCATACTTATCAATGGATTATCGTCAACAAATTTATAGAGGTGTTCTGACCCATAAAGAAAAGTAGTAACAACTTTGCCCGGGTGTTTTTTCTTAAACCTGCCCGTAACCACGCCTTTTTCAATAAGGGGAATCAGGCCATCTGAAAACATTTCGGTGTGAATACCTAAATCTTTATGGTTACCCAAGGCAGCCAGTACTGCATTCGGAATATTGCCAATGCCCATTTGCAGCGTGGCGCCGTCTTCTACTAGTGAAGCAACATTATTGCCTATTTGTTTTTCAATTTCTGTAGGTTCGCTCCAGGTTACTGTTGGCAGCGGCTCATCAAAAGGCACAAGGTATTTAATTTTACTCAGATGAATCTGCCCGTTTCCCCAGGTTCGGGGTACAAATTTATTGGCCTGCGCAATTACTACATCTGCCGATTCCAATGCGGCCAGTGTGGCATCTAATGAGGTGCCAAGCGAACAAAACCCGTTTTTGTCAGGCAATGATACCGATATAAGGGCTACATTGAGCTTGATGATATTCTGCCGGAAAAGGCGGGGGATTTCTGACAAAAATACAGGAATGTAGCTGCCACGCCCTTCGGCTATGGCTTTTCTTATATTTTTACCTATAAAAAAAGCATTGGTATGAAAAATACCTTCGTATTCTGGCCGGGTGTAAGGGGCATCGCCTTCTGTATGCAAATGATACAGCTCAACATTTTGTAAATCGCCCGAACGCCGAACTAGTTGCTGCAGCAAATGCTGCGGCGCCGCTGCTACACTATGAACATATATTTTGTCGCCCGATTGGATAACTTTCAGGGCCTCGTCTGCTGATATAATGGTTGCCATTGTAGGATTATGAACTTTTACGGGTGCAAAATTCAGGCATAAAGCTTTCAGTGAATATGACAATCGTCAGTAAGCGGCCTGCTTTATCTCCTAATTCATAACCCTACAACTGGTTTTACAGCAGTTTGTTTAAGGTATAACAAATCAGATTATTGAACAAGTACCGGTTATCATCAGTTTTTATATCTCCGGTTCTCAATTCATATACATATCCGGGTTTTAATTCTGTCAGCACAATTGATACCTTTTTGCGGTCTGGCGAAAGTGTAATTGATTTCACAGGTACTTCCTGCACATCAAACTGCTTAGAGCCATAAGCCTGGTGGTATTCGTAATAGAAGCGTCTGAATTTGTAGTTAGCTATGTTGCGTGCAGCCTCTTCATTCAAAGGAAGTGTGAATGTTAAATCAAATCCGGCTTTGGTAAGGTGCATAGACATTACATCCAAATGAGTTTTGCCTTTCCAACTGATACGCTGAATGCCTCTTGAACCAGCCCAGCCGTGGTCGTTCTGGCCTACCCAAAGGCTACCGTCAGGCGCAAACACTAACCGGTTGTTGCCAATGCGCATTTTTGAGCCGAAGTTCATCGGTATGCAGGCGCCTTGTAAATCTCCGCCTACTTCTTCCAGCAAAGTACGCATTACATACTTGTGGTCCATATCACCTACCATCATTTGCCCGGCAAAAGGTCCGAATTTCCCATTGGTATTGTCCCAAACAGGCTGAGTAGGAGAGTTGGCAAAATAGCCATGCGGAAACTGGATTGATTCTTTGGTACGCATGCTGTCAAGCTGAGCCACCGGCAGTTTAATAGGCACTATTCTGGGGAAATCTTCTTTCCAGATTAATCCTGCCGGGTGCCCATAGAATTTACCTTCTTCTACATGAAACAACTTACTGGTGCCTAGCCAGTCTCCCTGGTTGTCGGTTACAAACAGCCTTCCCTGAGCATCAAACCCCAATGTATTGGGCGAGCGGAAACCCACGGCATACGGGTGCAGCTTGCCGTCTTTGGTAAGCTTCATTATCCAGCCCCGGTAAGGTACGCAGGAATACATACGGCCTGGCCTTGACAGCGAGTCGTATTTTCCTCTTATTTCAGGGCGAATACCCGCACCATTTGAGGCAAGATTAAGCGCAATGTATAAATTGCCCTGTTTGTCTGCAACGGGGCCAAAGGCAAATTCATGGTAATTACCAGACATCCCGAAGTCGTCTGTCACCGTTTGGTATTCATCGGCTACACCATCGCCATTTGTGTCTTTTATTCTGGTTAACTCCGGGCGTTGCATAATCAGAATCTCATGGTTGTTTACAACCAGAATCCCCAATGGGTCGTGCAGGCCTTCAGCAAACAATTTCCATTTTTGGGTCTTGGGGTTGTAGGTCATGATTTCTCCGCGGTGGAAACCAGCAATAAAACGGCCATCTGGCATAAAGCCGATAGCTCCGGTTTCGGCAATGAGCCCTTCCGGAAGTGGTATATTTTCAATGGTATAATAATTGGCTGCCGAGTCTTTAGGAGCATTGGTTTGCCCCTCAGAAGCGCCCGAATAGAGCAACAAGGCAAGCAGGGCTGCTATATGTTTTACAATTTTCATTCTACTTCTTCATGGTTATGGTTACGCGTTGTGTACCTGCCGGAATTTTCAAAATTCCATCTTTAAATTCACCAGCCGAACTACGGTAGGTAATACCGTCATCTGTTTTAACTACAAAGAAAACGGGCTTGGTGTTATTTCTGAAAGCAAGGGTTCTGCTTAAACCTTCATTATCCGGCAGCAATTTCAGCGTTTCTTTTACTTCAATATCATTAATGAGGTATCTGAAAGTAGGTATTCTATTAGAGAACGAATACCCTTTAAAATCTACCTGTGGCAGAGTATCAGGGGTATTAATACGTAAGGGAAAACCGGTTTTGTCTCGCCAGTAAACTTCTCCTACTATTTTGGTCAGCTTACTGCCATTACCTTTCCAATGGTCGGTATTGTCAACAAATCCTCCAGACCATGCGTATCGCAGATAGCATTTTCCGGCATCAAAACAATAAGATTCGGTTTCACTCAGGGCAACAGCTATGGCAGCGGGGCTGCAGTCTGGCATAAAAGTACGATAATACATAGGATACCTGAGCGGGTAGGGGTGCGGCGACGGTACTGCCGCCATCTGGTGGCCTGCGTGGCCTGCCGGCATGGCTGTTTTTAATCTTTGCGCCTCTGGTACATTCAAATCTTTTTCAAGTGGTGGCAGTGGTTTTGTTGTAACATACATGGCCCCGTACATTATATATCCATGCCCGGGGTATGTACAAACATAGGGGTACACGCCTTCTTTACCAACCATAAAAGTGATGCTTTCCATTTTGCCGGGTTCAAGTATTCTGGTATTGGCAATAACCAGTGGCGTAGTGGGTACATAATCCATTTTGGCTCCCTTATCGGCCAGTTTCAGAGCCAGGTCTACCACTTTCAGGCGTGAGTCTGGCTGGGTAACCACAAGGTTATGGGCCATGTCGTCATGATTATCAAGCGTAATGGTTACCCTTGTGTTGGGGCGAACAGAAAAACGAGGCAGGTCAAACTGCAGGCCACCTAAAACTTTGATAACAATGGTGGTATCTTGCTGGGCAGAAACGGTGCCGGCCATGAAACATAGCCAAATAAATAAGCCTGGAAACCCAAGCTTATCTGCTAAAGCGGTTTTTATCATATAAATTCAGTAGGGGGTGAATAAGTACTCAAAAATAGACAGTAAACATTATTTTTTCTATATTTACTATACTTAAATTTAATTGTACCACCCTGTTTATATGAAAATCAGATACAAGGTTCTGCTGGCATTATTTTTACTTTCTATCATTACCTATCTTGACAGGGTTTGTATGAATGTGGTGAGTAAGTATGTAAAATCAGACCTGGGGCTGGATAACGAATCTTTCGGATATGTGCTGGGCGCTTTCTCGCTTTCTTATGCCTTGTTTGAACTACCGACAGGTATATTAGGCGACAGGATAGGGCCACGAAAGGTGTTAACCCGGGTTGTTTTGTGGTGGTCTGGCTTTACAGCGTTAACGGGCACAGCCTTTCATTTTGTGTATCTGCTCTTGGTTAGATTTTTATTCGGCGTGGGTGAGGCAGGGGCATTCCCGAATGCTTCTATTGTTATATCCAGGTGGTTTCCATCTGTAGAAGTCGGCAGGGCCCAATCTGTAATATGGGCAGCCGGAAGGCTGGGTGGTGCCTTAACACCATTATTAGTAATACCGCTGGTACATGCAGCCGGGTGGCGTATGGCATTTTTTATATTAGGGGCTGTTGGCGGGTTATGGGCAATAGTCTGGTATTTCTGGTTTCGTGATACTCCGTCTGAAATGCCTGGAATTAGTGCTGATGAAATTGAAGAAATTGAATCAGACAGAAAAAAGACTATCACTCATCATAAAGTTGACTGGAAGATAGTAATCAAAAATCCCAATGTTTGGGGGCTGATGCTGATGTGCCACTTGTTTTTTTATGCGTCTTATTTTTTTACCAACTGGTCGTCAACCTATTTTCAGGAAGGCAGGCACATGAGCGAAGAGCAGGCTAAAAACTTTGTTTCTTTATCCTATTTCCTTGGGGCTATCGGGTGTCTGGCCGGTGGTTTTGCCAGTGATATAATAAGCAGAAAATACGGTTTAAAAATAGGGCGTAGAGTAGTAGGGGTGCTGGGTTTAGGCAGCTCAGGTATTTGCTTTTTAGCCTCAGGCCTTACGGCAGATAATGAAACAGCCGGGTACTTATTAGCCCTTTGTGTATTGTTAAAAGATTTTACTCTGCCCGTGGCATTTGCTGTTTGTGTAGACATTGGTAAACAATACGCAGGCACGGTTGCCGGGGCCATGAATTTTGCCGGCCAGCTAGGTGGCTTTTTCATTACCATAATATTTGGCATTATTGTTCAACACACATCTGACTTTAATTACCCGCTATTTTTAATAGCGGGTTGTCTGATTGTGGCGTCTATGCTCTGGTTTTTGATTGACCCAACCAAAAATCTGGTTGTTGAAAAAGAAAACTAAATATTGCTGTAATCTCGCTCAAGAATTGCCTGAATAGCAGCAATGTCGCTCTTACTGGTAAGGTCGGGCAGTACTTCAGAAATCGGAATGGTATAAATACTTTTGGGCGCTTCATTCGCCCACAGCCTTACCGTAACCGGAATTTCCTTTTCGTTACGAACCGGATGTAGTGGTGTTTTTTGCATAAATGGCAGCAAATCTCTGGCTGTAAATGCAAAGATATTCCAGCTGATGCCTATGCGCGGCATAGTGCTTACTATTTCTTGCCATTCTTCATCATTAGGTTTCTCTAATAAATCAGTCAGAAAGCCATCTGCATCTTTTTTGATAATGGCACAATTGCGGGTTCTTTCAACTGTGTTCCCTGTGGAGTCCCAGTCAAGCATGGCATTAGGGAAATCGCTTTCTGCCAGCATCTGAAAGGCCGAAACTGGATACAGGTTATCTCCGTTACAGGCAATGAAACGGCTATCTGCCCAGTCGGGGTGCTGTGCCAGTGCCTGCTCAATTGCATCAGTTGTACCCAGGGGTTTTTCTCTGCCTTCAGGTATGTGCTGACGTGCAAATCTGATATTAAGCCCCCAGTTATTGCCTGACCCAACTAATGTTTCGTAATGCGGTTGTGTTACGGTATCCTTTGGGTTAAGTAGAAGAATTACATCTTTTATACCCGCTCTGGCAGCATTATATAGAACGTAGTCAAGAAAAGGACGGCCATTTTTACCCAGGCCGATCATGCATTTGGGTAAGGTATTGGCTTGTTCAATGAGCTTGCTATCCAGAGAAGTGTCTTCAGCTAATGCCTTTTTCATTCGGGACGACATGCCCCCTGCCAGTATCAGAAGTTTCATTTATTGTGTATTGCTATTCAATTGTTGGCAAGATAATGATAATTGTTGAACCATGCCCAACTTCTGATTCAATAGATATCTTTCCGCGATGAATTTCGATAATTCTCTTCGTAAGTGGCAGGCCAATGCCGTGCCCGGAAACATCATGTGTATTAACAGAGCGATAAAATGGCTTAAAGATATGCTCCAGATCTTCTTCTGAAATGCCAGTGCCCTGGTCAATAAAACGTACCTCCACTTCTTTCCGTCGGGTATGTATGAGGGTCTGG
Source organism: Emticicia sp. TH156 (assembly GCF_002855535.1). NCBI lineage: Bacteria > Pseudomonadati > Bacteroidota > Cytophagia > Cytophagales > Leadbetterellaceae > Emticicia > Emticicia sp. TH156. The sequence continues at coordinate 50,745 of NZ_PKRS01000002.1, read as the reverse complement.
CACGATGGGTCAAGGCTATATTTACAGGCATTTTCCATAATATTCATAAATGCCATTTTCAATAGTGCAGCATTACCCATTACGGTTATATCTTCCGACTCCGGCACTTCTTCAAAATCTATATTAATATCGTAATGTGGTTTTTTCTGAATCAACTGGCCTCTTGCCTGCCATAGCAGGTCATCAACCCGTACTTCGCGCAAATCAACCAGATGCGCATCTGCATTGACCCTTACCAGTTCCAGCAATTCATTCACAAGTTTTATCATATCCTGTACCTCTGCTTTTGCAGAGTCAAGCACCTGGCGGTACTCATTGTTGGTTCGTTCTTTCATTAATGCCACCTCGGCCTGGCCCTGCATAATGGTAAGCGGTGTGCGAAGCTCATGCGTTACATAAGACACAAAGTTTCGTTGCTGGGTGTAGGCAAATTCGAGCCTGTCGAGCAAATCATTGAAAGTACGCGCCATCTGGCCTACCTCATCATTCAGATTGGCCTCTGGTAGCCTTTGGTTAGAGTCGTGTGCTGTAATCAGTTCCATGCGGTCGGCAATCCGGCCAATTGGTTTTACGTCTCGCTTCACAAAAAAACGCATCATCAGCACAATTACAATAATGGCAACTATGGTACCTACAATCAGCAGGTCTCTGAGTCTTTCCTGTTTGGCATAGCCGAAGTCGTCAATTGCAGATGCAGAAAGTATGACCTTCTGGCTTGTTTCCGGAATTTCATAAATGAAAAGAATCCGGTCTTTATCGAGGCTATCGATAGAGACTTCTTTTTTCTTCAGTACCTTTCGTAAGAGGTCGGGGCTTATGGGTTGCTCGGTAGGGGAGGCATAAATGGTTTTTCCACTGAGTGTATAGATGCCATTGGCCTCTTCGGTCATCCTGAACTCAGAGTTTATTTCAATTCTTTCCAGAATCTGCGGGGTAAGTGAAGAACTGTCAGCAAGTAATCGCTCGCGGGAAATAGCATTTTGTTTCAGAATTTTCAAAAACTCTTTCTGGCGGAAATCAGCATAAAAATTATAGATGACGATAGAGAACGCACCAAACAATATTGACACAATTAATGAAGCACGAAGGGGCTGTCTGTCTACAATTTTCATTACTGGCTGTTAATCTTCTTTCAGGATGTACCCCATACCAACTACGGTGTGGATTAATTTTACCGGATAATCTTTATCTATTTTTTTTCTGAGGAAATTGATATACACATCAATTGTATTGGTGCCTGTATCAAAATGAATATCCCATACTTTTTCAGCTATGTCTACTCTTGACACCACCCTTCCTCTGTTTCGGATGAGATACTCAAGCAGGGCAAATTCGCGGGCTGTCAGGTCAATGGTATGGTTATTTCTGCGAGCCACTTTTTCGTTCAGGTCCAGCTCTAGGTCGGCCACTTTAAGGATATTCTGTTGAGGCATCATATCGCTGGACCTCCGCTGCAAAGCCCTGAGCCTGACCAGTAACTCTCTGAACTCAAATGGTTTTACCAGGTAATCGTCGGCGCCTGCTCCGAAACCAACCAGCTTATCATTAATGCTGCCCATGGCAGTAAGCATCAGAATAGGGGTCGATAGCTGCTCCTGACGCAATTGCTGGGCCAGGTCAAAGCCGTTTATTTTGGGCAGATTTACGTCAAGAACCAGTACATCATACGGGTTACTAAGCGCCATATTTCTTCCTATCTGGCCATCATAGGCAATATCTACATTGCAGGCATTTTCTTCAAGGCCTTTTTTTACAAATTCGGCCAATTTGGGCTCGTCTTCAACTACTAAAACTCTCATATCGTTTGGCATAATCGTATTAAATTTTAAGTTAGTTAATTAATTAGATAAAATAAAACCTCTTAAAATTTTATTTGTACCTTCTTTGATGCCGGGCAACAAAAAAAGTTTTTTTTGATTTACGTTGGCAAAATTGAATGAAACACATGAATATAGTTTTAATACAAGATTAAAAAGCCATTAAAAGGCTTGGTGAAGCAGTTGGTAATCTTGTTTCAGGCAAAAAAAAAGCTGGGTCAAATCGCCCAGCCTTTGTCCTATTGAATCCACACAACTTTTATGAAAAAACTATATTACGTATTTAATTTCTGATACAAAATTATACCTAGTCATTAAAATTGATATTAAGAGGGGGTTAAAAAGCGATTAAAATGGGGGTATGGGCAAAAAAAAAGGACTGGAGTAAATGACTCCAGCCTTTCCCGCTACTAAATCCACACAACTTTTATCTTTAATATTTTTATTACTACCCTTTCGGGTTTTGGTATCAATGAAAAGATTCTGAAACGCTACCACTTAATCAGTTTTCTACCACATATTTCAGATTCAAATATAAAAACGAAAATAATAACTAGCCAAGTATTTTTTTAATAATTTATTTTTAATAGCACAAATGTAAAAAAAAGTCTGGTAAAAAAACAAGAATTTTTATAATTTTCTTGTACTTGCTTCGTTTGCCGGGGTGTTAAGTCCGATTAATTTTTCAAATTTATTCAAAAATAATTACTGTACAAAAATAATATTTTGTCGAATAATAAGACAAATCACGGTATTTTGTCTACGAAAAATTTAAAAGGCCTTTTAAATAATCATTTTTTAGCTGCAAGTAGGCCTGTTTTAAGCAATTTTATCCATTTTTAGTTACTTGTCTATACAAATAGTGTAACTTGTATAGACAAATATACTAATATGCCATCAATAACAAAATTTTCTTTTTTATGATTAATTACATTTACTATTGGTTGAAAAAACCGCAGTGTCTATTTTGCTTTTACTGTTTTCTTAACAAGAATCCACTGATAAATATCGGAGAATAAATCGGGCTGAAAGCCTAACCCCAGGCTATAATACAGCCCATTGTAGTTGTTTTGAATGTTTCTTGAAACAAGCGCATAGCGGTACCCGGCCTGAACAGATATACCCACCCAGCGTGTGGCTTTCCATTTGGCATATAAACCTGTCTGAACCGGCATGAAAAAATCCTTCCGGTTCCATATCTGAATCTCGGTAAGTAAATTGGTACCCTGATTTTTGGTAGCGCCTATACCAACTTCAACCGGCATACTTACTCTCCATCGCTTATTTTCGATGAAGTTTTTCCAGTACATCAGGCTGAAAAAGTACAGGTCTGTTTTGGTGTAGTAGTCGAGATTAACTCTTCTGGAAGCTGTTCGGCGAAAATCAAGCAGGCGTAGATAAGAGTTGAAATTGAGCCAGTAATAACCGACGGTAACCTGATTTCTTTTTTTTCCGAATATAATTCCGGAATTTACACCCCATATATTTACCCGCTGCTGTTTAATAATTGAGTTGCGTGCGTCCCAGTTAAGTGCAAATCCGACGCCTTTTTTTTGTGCTTCCGGAGGCTTAACAAGTACCGAATCAGGTATTTCAAGTGTACTTTGAGCAACAGATTCAGCCATTGGAAACCACGCAGGAATAACAATCATCATGATGCAATTCCTTATAATTCGGCTATTTTTTATGGCAAGGCTTATGCACATCTACTCACATTACATAAGTTATATATGGCGGTCTTTACTGTCTCGATTTTTTCTTTACATCTTCTTTTTTGTCGATGTAAGCCTTATATTGATCAGGCGTAAGTATTTTTTCTAATTCTTTGTTCTGTTTTTCGTCAAGTGCCGCCATTTTGGCTTTGGCATCTATAATTTGCTGCGGAGTGGGTTTGGTCTGCCCAAAATCTTTTTTTATCCGCTCGTACATATCCTTTCTCTGATAAGCATAGTCTTCATTCAGTGACGATACCAGAACTTCCTGCTCTTCTGTTAATTTCAGCTTTTTTACCATCCATTTAGTTTCTTCTTTGGCCACTTCGTCAGGGTCAAGCGGAGCCTTAGGTTTGGGATTATCAAAATCATTGCCGAATCTGCTAAATCCGCCGCCATACCCCGAGTTTCGTCCGTACCCCGGATAATACTGCGCTTCTGCATAAGAAGCAGAGAACAATAAAGAACCAACCAGAAAGAGAGCGATATTTAAGAGTTTTGAAGCGCCAGACATCATAAAATAAGGTTTTAAAGAATACAAAATTAAGAGTTTTTAGTTAAACGCAATGTTTAGCCACCGTATTTTATAACAATTGGCCTTTATAAGCTGGCAGTAAGTGCAACCTCAGCAGGCAATTGGTACGTCTATCATGCAGCTAGGCTTATTGTGTTTTTCAGAATCCGTACAACCAAAGAAGCATAAGGCATGAAACATCCACAATTTACAACGCTATGTCTTTTGATTTTTTTTTATAAATCTGCCACAGCACAGTTCTCAACCAGAAAAAGCGCATCGAATGCTTTTTATATAGAGGCCCTCGGCATGGGCGGCTATGGATCAATTAATTATGAGCGGTTACTTCTCAATAAAAAGCAATGGCATGTGGGTGTAAGGCTTGGAGCCGGTACTTACCGCCTCAGAGATTTTGAAACGAATCTGAATCCTGACATCACTATTCCCTTGGCTTTCAATGCCTATTATGGTAACGTGCATCACCTGGAGATAGGTTTAGGCCAGACAATTACAAGTATTGTTAAGGCCAGCCCTGTGAATTTTAAAGTGATGAGAGAGAATTCTGTCAGTTCTAATTTTAATTTGGGATATCGCTACCAGAAAAACACCGGAGGCCTGGTTTTCAGGGTTAACTATAACCCAATAATTTCAAGAGACGGGCTTTTCAAAAACTGGTATGGGGTATCTCTTGGTTATGCTTTCTAATACCCAAACTTAAGGTTATGAAGAAAATCTGCACAATGCTGTTCATGCTGAACCTTGTTTCATGTAAGGACGACCACGTTATTTTTGAAATTGACAACCTGAACCGTGACATGATTACAGTTTTAGGCCACGGAGGAATGGGGATTGGCTCTACTTATCCAATGAATACCTTTGAGTCAATAATAAACTGTATAAATCTGGGTAGTGACGGTTCTGAAATAGATGTGCAAATGACAAGCGACGGAGTATTGGTGGCTTTTCATGATTTTGACCTGTCGGTAAAGACCAATCTGCAAGGGGTTGTTAACGCCCATACCTGGCAAGAACTCAGGAATGGATACTATAATGAAACGCCGTATATGAGATATGCGCTGGTGTCGCTCGACCAGATTTTTAGTAACCTTGAAAACGTTGAAAATTATAAATTTACGTTTGACTGCAAGTTGTACCGAGAAACAACAGCCGATGATGCCTATTTTGCCAGATTTGCCGATGCCATCATTGCCATTGCCGAAAAGTATGGGTTGCAGCGCAGAATTTGTATTGAATCGAACGATAAAAACTTTCTTGGGATTATACAGCAGAAGGCAGTTCGCTATAAGCTGTTTATTTATCCTGACGATTTTACCGAAGGGCTGGCTATTGCCAAATCTATGGGGTTGTATGGTATTACGGTTTCTACCAATCAGATTTCGGCTGAAGATGTGAAAGCAGCGCATGAGGCAGGTGTAAGAGTAGCAGTGTGGGATGCCCGGAGCGAACAGGAAAACAGGGATGCAGTACAGAAGAACCCGGATTTTATACAGACCGACAACGTAAAGTATCTGGTGAATTTGCTTGGCCCGACAATTGACCTGGCACTGGAAAGAAAAGCTGCCAGACAAGACTCATTACTTAACAGAAAAAAACTGACACCGGCAGATACTTCAAGCCAGATTATCAGCATACAGCCCATTCTTTAGCCGGCTTTTTTTTCAATAAACTCTTTAAAGGCTTTTCGGTAAGTATCACTAATGGGCAGAAAACTACGGGCAGGGCTGCCTGTCGGGTACAAAATGGGTATTATCTGTACTTTTTCTTTTTCTATTGCCTCTATGGCATCAAAAGACACAATATATGAATTATGAATACGAATAAACTGGTCGGCAGGTAATTGGCTCTCAAACGATTTCAGCGTTTGAAGCGGTACAATCCGTTTGTCTTTCGTGTAAATAATTATATAGTCTTTAAGCCCTTCTATATACACAATTTCGCTTAGTTTTATTTTTACCAGTTTGGTTCGGTCTTTAACAAAAATAAACTGCCGGGCAGTGGATGTATTGCCTGGTATGGTAAGTACGGGGTTTTGGAGGCGGTTTTCTGCTTTTTCAATTGCCTGCAAAAATCTTTCAAAGGTTACGGGTTTCAGCAGGTAATCCATTACATCAAGTTCATAACCTTCCAGCGCATACTCCGGATACGCCGTTGTGAGTATTATCAGAGGTTTTACTGGTAGTACTTTCAAAAGGCTTATGCCAGTCAGCTCTGGCATCTGAATATCAGAAATCAGTAAATCAATGGTATTAGCTCTCAAAAAAGCAAGCGCCTCCAAAGGGCTGGCAAAAGACTGCACTAGCTCCAGGTAAGAAATTTTTTGTACATATTGCTCCAGCAAGTTCCGGGCAAGGGGTTCGTCTTCTACTATTATGCACCTAATTGTCATCACAAATCAATCTTTAGCTGAATACTATGCATTTTGTTTTTATTTTCAACACTTAGCTTATGCTTGCCCGGGTAACTTAACTCAAGGCGCCTTCTCAGATTCTGCAGGCCAATGCCAGAACTCTCCCTTATTGTATGAATGGAATGCAGCCTGCTGTTTTCAACGGTATAAATACAGGTATTCCCTTCAATTTGTAATAGTACTTTTACCCAAGAGTTCGGGTCGTTGCCGTTTACACCATGTTTAAAAGCATTTTCAAGAAAAGTAATCAATACTAAAGGTACAATCATAACCTGGCTTGTGTTGCCTTCAACAATAAAATCAATAGGTATTTGCTGGTTAAGCCTGAGTTTTTCAAGGCTGATATAGTTTTCTATATATTCTATTTCTTTGGTAAGCGGCACTTGTGCATGGTTGGAGTCATACAGCATATACCGCATCATTTTTGATAATTTAGCTATAACTTCAGTTGTATTAGGCGAATTTGAAAAAGCCAGTGAGTAAAGATTATTAAGCGTGTTGAACAAGAAGTGAGGGTTAATCTGTGCTTTTAAAAACCTTAGTTCGGTAACCAGTTTTTCATTTTCTACTTCTTTTTTCTGGCCTTCCAGTTTAAACCAGTCTTCCAGAAACTTAAGCATACCAACAAAAATAACTATGAATATGGCACTGATAAAACTCTTTACAAAAAATTTCGAGCTGTTGACAACCTCAATTCTGCGGATGTCGCCGCTATCGGCATAAATTTCTCGTTTAATGTAAATCAAAAAAATATGTAGAAATACAAACGGTATAATAAACTCAATGATATAACGCCAGAAGTTTTTATGTTTCAGAAACCGCGGCAAAAAGTAAAAGTAATTCATATAGCTGGCTGCGGCAATAACCGACACATGCGCTATGGCATCGGCCAGCAGGCGCAGATAACTCCCTTGTTCGTCGTCCTGAAAACTAATTTGGTAAAAGAAAAATGAGAAATAAGCACACCAAAAAGCCAGATGGACTATCAGGATTCGATGACGTTGTACAAAAGACTGAAAGGGCATGTTATTGAGCTAAAATTTAAACGAAATAAATGCTTATTCATTAATTATCAAACGTAATTGGCTGCTTTAGCGCATCCTTTTATATAGTTGAGCCACAATAAACGACCTACTGTAAAAAAAACTCGATAAAATTGCTCACTTGTCGACCAAATCTGCCCAATGGTATAATAAATGTTTGAACATACACTTAATGTTATTTTTTTTGTCCCAGAGTTAAGGGTAAATCAACTTTCAAAAAAATTAAATAGTTATTAAAACTTAATTCAGTTGAAACCTGTTTAAGTAATTTTGCGTCTTTATAAGAAATCAGATGACGTAGCGCAATTGAGTCTGATACTTTTTAATGAGATTTTCCGTGTCTTTTTCTTAAAAACAGGATAAAGATTTTTAATATAAAATTAGGTTAATAAAAAGGCTTGTTGCTTTGCGACAAGCTTCTTTTTTGTAATTTTGATTACAGTGCTATTGACTTTCTTCCACACTTACAGAATCCGATTGTGATTCATTTTTTACTTCAGGTTGACTTTATTCAATTCAAAAATTAAACAGAACTTTTATGAATCAGGAGATTATTAATTTGTTTGATGAATACACCCACAAGCCCCTCAGCCGTGAGGTTTTTATGAAGCGCCTGGTAAAACTGACTGGCAGCACGGCCGCCGCTTTTGCCGTATTGCCATTGCTTGAGGTAAACTATGCACATGCTGCCACCGTGATTGAAGATGATGAAGGCCTGGTAATTGAAAATATTACCTACACGGGCGAGGATGCCACTATGAAGGGTTATCTGGCAAAACCTAAGGCAACCAACAGTAAGCGAGGTGCCGTAGTGGTTATTCATGAAAACAGAGGGTTGAATCCGCACATAAAAGATGTGGCCCGGCGTGTAGCCAAAGCCGGTTACCTGGCAATGGCCATTGATGCTTTGTCGCCTTTTGGGGGTACTCCGCCCAACGAAGATGAGGCGCGGGCGTTGTTTGCAAAATTAGATAATCAGACAAATATTAGTAGTTTTTTGAAAGGGCTGGCGTACCTGCGTGCAAGACCCGAAAGCAACGGAAAAGTTGCTTGTGTAGGTTTTTGCTGGGGTGGGGGATTAGCCAATCAACTGGCTGTGCATGACCCAAAGCTGAATGCCGCCGTTGCCTATTACGGCAGGCAGGCTGATGCCGCCGATGTACCTAAAATTAAAGCCAGACTACAGTTGCATTATGGTGGATTGGATGAAAGAGTGAATGCCGGAATACCTGCCTACGAAGCAGCTTTGAAAGCAGCTGGTACCCAATATGAATTGTACGTATATGAAGGGGCGAATCATGCCTTTAATAATGACACCGCACCTACTCGGTATAGCCCTGAAGCTGCAAAACTTGCCTGGGAACGAACCCTTAGATTATTTAAAGAGACCTTGTAATGAAATGTCTTACAAGGTTTTGAGCGAAGATTCGCGGATAAGTAATTCAGGGGGAAGTATGATTTTTTCAAATCTTGCTTCCCCATCTTTTTCTACGTTTTGTGTATTCAGAAAAAGTTGGGCGGCTTCTCTGCCAATTTCGAAGCTTGGCTGCGAAATAGTGGTGAGCGAAGGCGTAATATAGGCAGATGAAGGGTCGTTATCAAAACCAACCACTGCGATATCGCCGGGAATTTGTAACCCTACGGAGCGGATAACCGAAATGGCGCCAATAGCCGCACGGTCGTTTACGGCAAAGATGCCGTCAGGCCGATTGGGGTTGTCTAATAGCGTTTTTGTAGGAAAAATGGCCCGGTCTGACAGAAAACCTGCCGTTTGTATGAGGTCTTCATCAATAGGTATGTTATGGTTTTTTAAGGCGTCAAGATAGCCTTCCAGTCTTTTCTCTGAAACCGAAGTGCCACTTGGCCCTTTCAGATGGGCAATTCTTTTACATCCCATTTTTATCAGGTGCTCAACTGCAATGTAAGCGCCTTTGTAATCGTCAATCACAACACGGCTCGACTTAAAACCCTCGTAGTCGCGGTCAATAAAAATCAGGCTTTTATTGGCATTTATGATTTTGTCGAAATGCCCGTAAAAGCCCAGGTTATAGGTCTCCTGGCTTACAGACAGAAATATTGCATCTACCCGGCTTGCCAGCAACTGCTCAACATTCTGGGCTTCAATTTCATGGCTTTCCTGCGATATAAAAATACTGATGCTATACCCCAGCGGTTGTAATACAGACTGTAGCCCCTCAATAACTGAGGCTTCAAGGTTACTGTATTTAAGCGAGGGGATAATAACACCTAAGGAGTAGGTCTTTTTGTTGAGAAGGCTCAGCGAAACCTGATTCCGCTGATAATTCATTTTTTTTGCGTATTCCTGAATGGTTTTACGCGTTTCAATATTGATGGCGTCGTGGTCATTCAGCGCCCTCGACACTGTCGAGGGCGAACATTTGAATTTTCTGGCAATATCTTTAATGGTAATTTGAGACTGTCCACTCATATACCGAGGTTTTGTTTTATGTAATTTCTTGCAATCAGGGCATACGCTAAAGGATTGGCTTTGGCAGGGTCTTGTTCAGCCTCTACTATTGCCCAGCCTTTATAGTTATTCTCTTGCAAGATAGAGAATATTGCCGGAAAATTAATACAACCTTCAATATCTCCCGGCACAGTGAACACACCGTTCTTAACAGCCGTCAGAAAACTCCACTTTTCATCATGCACCTGCTGTAATACTTTTGGGCGGATGTCTTTCAGGTGTACGTGGCCTACACGGCCAATATATTTCTTCAGGGCTGTAACTGGGTCTTCACCTGCAAAGTAAAAGTGGCCGCAATCATAATTCAGAAATACGTAGTCAGGATTGGTATTTTCAAGAAATTTATCTGTTTCATCAATAGACTGGATGATAGTACCCATGTGATGATGAAAAGATAGCTTAAAGCCTCTGTCTGATGCTATCTTGCCCAGCTCGTTCATGTTTTCGCCATATTTTTTCCAGTCGGCTGCCGAATGGAGCATGCCTTTGCCTTCAAAGACGGGTACATTTTTACCCTGGCAGCTATTGCCCGTTTCTCCACCGCCTACAATGGTGCAACCCATTGCTCCCAGAAAATCGAGCAGTTTATTGAACTCAACCACGTTTTCCTGTAAAGATCTGGTGGTGAGTTCATAACTGAACCATTGGTTGGCAATCTGTAAATTGCGCAGATTCAGCGCTTTTTTAAGTACTTCTGTATCGCGTGGATATTTATTGCCGACCTCACAGCCTTCAAAGCCTGCAAGGGCCATTTCACTGATACACTGTTCAAATGTATTTTCTGCGCCCAACTCAGGCAAATCGTCGTTGGTCCAGTTAATGGGGGCTACTCCTAATTTTATGTTACTGTTACTCATTGCCTTTACAGATTATTACGTTTAGCTGCAACGTTTAATGGTTTTATAGATAAATTTTCTGGGTCTTTTTATTGGTTTGGTAGGTCTTATAGGCCTTTTGAACGCTTTCAGACTCCGACACCTCCGCAATCGGTACTTCCCACCAGGCGTTATAACCTTTCACGGTTCTGTAAAGGCTGGTTTCAATATATATAACTGTTACCCTGTCTTGCGTTTTTGAATCGGCCAGTGCTTGTTCTAAAGATGCTTTGTCGGTAGCTTTTATCACTACCGCGCCGAGACTTTCTGCATTTTTAGCTAGGTCAACAGGCAAGAAATCACCTGATAATTGGCCGGAAGTTTCATCTCGATAAACATATCTTGTACCGAAGCGCTCGCCACCAATACTTTCAGACAAGCCACCAATGCTGGCAAAGCCATTATTGTTTAATAATAAAATTGTGAAACGATACCCCTCCTGAATGGCAGTGATAATCTCGTGGTTATTCATCAGATAACCGCCATCGCCGCACAGTACGTAAATCTCACGCGAGGTATCGGCCATCTTGGCACCCAAACCGGCGGCAATTTCATAGCCCATAGTTGAGTAACCGTATTCCAGGTGGAAGTTTTTAGGGTCTGTAGCACGCCATAGTTTATGTAAGTCGCCGGGAGCAGAGCCAGAGGCATTAATCATGATGTCGCGGTCTTCCATAAAACTATTCAGAGTACCTATTACCACTGCCTGATCAATTGGCGGCACGGTACCGTTACCTTCGGCATAAATCTGAGTTACTTCTTCATCCCACGCCTTGTTCATTTGGGCAATGCGCTCCCTGAATGTGGCTTCAACTTCGTAATCACCGAGTAAATCTGCCAGTTCTTCCAATGTTACTTTGGCATCGCCTACCAAAGGCAAGGCAGCGTGCTTGAAAGCATCAAAATCAGAAATATTTATGTTGATGAAATGTACATCAGGGTTCTGGAAAATAGATTTAGAGGCCGTGGTGAAGTCGCTGTAACGGGTACCTATACCAATTACAACATCGGCTTCATTGGCTATCTCAATGGCATATTTGGTGCCGGTTGCGCCTAACCCGCCTAATGCGTAAGGGGCATCGTAACGCACTGCCCCTTTGCCTGCAAAGGTTTCGCCTACGGGTATGCCTGTTTTGGTAGCAAACTGGTGCAAAACTGCATTGGCATCGCTGTAAGTAGCACCACCACCAGCCACTATCACTGGGGCTTTGGCATTTTTAATCAGCTCTGCCGCTTTTTGCAGGGCTGTTTTATCTGGTCTTGGGCGAGCAATGTGCCATATTCGCTTTTTGAACAATTCTTCCGGATAATCGTAGGCGTGCGTCTGAATATCCTGCGGCATAGAAAGAGTAACCGTGCCCATTTCTGCCTGAGAGGTAAGCACACGCATTACTTCAGGTAATGAATAAATCAATTGCTCTGGTCTGCTGATTCTGTCCCAGTATTTAGAAACCGGTTTAAAACAATCATTAACCGAAATATCCTGCGTGCTGGTGCTTTCTAATTGCTGTAAAACCGGATTTGGTTCGCGGGTGGCAAAGATATCGCCGGGTAATAAAAGCACCGGCAGACGATTGATGGTTGCTAAAGCTGCGCCCGTAAGCATATTGGTAGCGCCCGGCCCGATTGAACTGGTGCAAACCATAGCGCCCAGGCGGTTTTTGACTTTGGCATACGCCACAGCGGTATGCACCATCGACTGCTCGTTTCGGCACTGATAATACCTGAAATCAGGATTTTGTTGCAAAGCCTGTCCTAATCCGGCTACGTTTCCATGTCCGAAAATACCGAAACAGCCGCCAAAGTAGGGTTGCTCAACGCCGTCTCTTTCTATATATTGATTCTTTAAGAATTTTATAGTTGCCTGGGCAACGGTTAGTCTAATAGTATTTGCCATGTCTGTAATTAATTAGTGATTGAGTAAATTAGTGATTGAGTGATTATTTTTTTATCGCACAATTATCTAATTCCAAAATCTACACCTTTGCCTGTGGTGCCAAAATCGTCAAATTTATTCAGCATGAATTTTATGTATTCTTCCATTACCACCTTGCCCGGAGTTGTTGGGGCAAACTGGTCGGGGGTGTCTCTGAAAAATTCTCTTACTACCCTTGTCCATAACAAACGGGTATCAGTTGCAATGTTAATTTTACAAACACCCAACGTTATGGCTTTCTGAATTTCGGCCATTGATACACCCTGCGCATCATCTTTCAGGGCACCACCAGCGTTATTAATACGACGGATTTCATCAGGGTTAACAGAAGAACCACCGTGCAATACCAGCGGAAACTCCGGCAGGCGTCTTTGTATTTCTTCCAGAATATGAAATTGAATGCCTTGTTTGCCTTTAAACTTATAGGCGCCGTGGCTGGTGCCAACCGCAATGGCCAGGCAGTCGCAGTCGGTAGCATTTACAAACCTTTCTACATCGTAAGGGTTGGTGTACGAAGATTTACCGGCTTCAACAATAAGGTCATCTTCGATACCTGCCAATACACCCAACTCTGCTTCTACGCTAATGCCTTTGGCGTGGGCTCTTTCCACTACTGCCTTTGTACGGGCTACGTTGGTATCAAAATCATCGTGCGAGGCATCAATCATTACAGAAGTGTAGCCTCCGCTGTCAATGGCGTCGTAAATATGGTCTTCCACGCCGTGGTCTACGTGCACGGCATACACTACTTTAGGGTATATTCTAGCTGCGGCCTCTATCATGGCCAGCAACATTTTGGGGTGCGCGTAGTCGCGGGCAAAAGGGGTGGTTTGCACAATAAAAGGGGCATTGGCTTTTTCGGCAGCTGCAAAGAGGCCGTGGACTTCTTCCATAAAAAATACATTTACGGCCGGAATCCCGTATTTGCCATAGCTCTTCCTGAATATTTCTTTGGTTGTCAGAAGCATTGTAATAATATTTAATTGTGGGGCGAACTGAAAGTTCGCCTATCGTAAATAAATCAATCTTACCAGAAAGCGGTGTATAAAGCTGTTAAAACACCACAAATAATAACACTGTAAATGATAAAGCCAACTGTAAAGTCTGGTTTAGGAATACCTACATCCATGCCTTTTGAGTTGTCTTTATTTTTAGACATCAGGCTAAGAATAACCATGATGGCTACGAGTATCAGAAATATGATTCCCATGCGGTCAAGGAACGGGATTTCTTCAAACCAGATTTTAGAAGCCAGCGATAAAGGAATAGTCAGCAAAGCAGCAACCAATGCAGCGGTGCCGGTGGTGCGTTTCCAGAATAAACCTAAAAAGAAAATGGCAAAAACGCCCGGAGTTATAAAGCTGGAATATTCCTGCACAAACTGGTAGGCCTGGTCAAGCACTCTGAGTTGGGGCGCAATCAGCACGGCTATGCCCATGGCTACCCAAACGGCTATGCGGCCAACCCGAACCAGGTGTTTATCTGAGGCATCGGGCTTGATATAAATCTTATAAATATCTAAAGAGAAAATGGTTGAAATACTATTGGCTTTACCGGCCAGCGAAGCCACTATGGCAGCGGTAAGAGCTGCAAAGGCAATGCCTTTTAAGCCAGATGGTAGCAGGTTCAACAATACAGGGTAAGCGTGGTCTGGTTTTACTACGCCTGCTGCATCGAGCATTTCTTTCTGAAAAACGCCATTCTGGTACAGCACAAATGCGGCGATACCCGGTATTACTACAATTAACGGAATCAGTAATTTCAGAAAGGCGGCAAAAACAATACCCTGACGGGCCGTTTTTAGGTCGGCTCCTAAGGTACGCTGCACAATGTATTGGTTACAGCCCCAGTAATTGAGGTTGTTAATCCACATGGCACCTATAATTACAGTTAAACCCGGAAGATCTTTATAATAAGGGCTTGATTTGGGCAGAATCATGTGAAAGTGCGAGTCTGCCTGAGTTTTTAAAGTACCAAACGCACTTAATAGATTAGGTGTGTTGAAATGCCTGGCCACCATATCCATAGCCAGATAAGTAGTAATTAAACCACCTAATACCAGCACCACTACCTGAATAACATCAGTGTACCCAATTACTTTCATGCCGCCAATAGTAATAACAATGGCGAACACGGCCAGTGCAATGATTGACATATTAAAGTTAACCCCTGCGGTTACTTCCAACGCCAAAGCACCCAGATAAAGAATTGAGGTTAGATTTACAAAAACATACAGCAACAACCAGAAAATGGCCATGGTAGTGGCTACCAGTGGATTATATCTCTGGCGCAGAAACTGCGGCATTGTAAAAATTTTGTTTTTAAGATAAACGGGCAGAAAAAAAACAGCCACTACCAGCAGGGTAGCAGCCGACATCCATTCATAAGAGGAAATGGCGAGGCCAATGGCAAAGCCAGACCCCGACATACCGATAAAGTGTTCTGCAGAAATGTTTGATGCAATCAGCGATGCCCCAATGGCCCAGAACGTGAGCGACCCTTCAGCCAGGAAGTATCCGTTTGCGGTGTTATTATCAGCACTTTTTTTACGATACACCCAGTAGCCATAGCCACTTATCAGCACAAAGTAAAAAAAGAAAACCACGTAATCGAGCGTATGCAAGCCGGGAGATTCCATTCGAATAATAGTAAAGGTTTAGGGGTGAATCAGGTGATTGGTGTTCTTCAGAATTAAGCCGTAATGGCGCTTAGTATCTCTTCTATTTTTACGGGTCTGTCTTCCATATAAGATTGCTTGGCAGCCATGGCAATTGCGGTGGCCATCAGGCCATCATGTGCATTAACCGGCACGTTTTCGCCTGCCAATATGCTTGAAACAAACACATTTATTTCATTTACATACGCTTCGGCATATCTTTCAAGAAAGAAATTCAATGGCAACGATAAATGACCACCTTTGTCATTGTAGTATTCATGGGTATCTGGTGTGTTATTTTTGGTTTGTGTCATACCGCCTGAGCCGAAAACTTCAATGCGCTGGTCGTATCCATAAACGGCTTTTCTGCTGTTATCAATAACACCTATTGCCCCATTGGCAAAGGTCAGGGTGGTAATGGCCGTGTCGATATCACCCTCTGCGCCAATGCGTGGGTCTACCAGCACCTTTGCTTTGGCGTAAACCTCGGTTACTTCGCTATTCATCACATAGCGGGCCATGTCAAAATCATGAATGGCCATGTCAAGAAAAAGTCCGCCCGAAGACTTTACATATTCTATTTGCGGCGGGTTAGGGTCGCGGCTGGTTATTTTAAGAATATGAGGGTCGCCCACCAAACCTTCGTGTACCATTTCTTTTACTTTCAGGAAATTAGCATCAAAACGTCTGTTGAAGCCCAGCATTAACTGAACGTTAGCCATCTCAACGGCTTCTTTTGCTACCAGAATCTGTTCAATACTCAGGTCAAGCGGTTTTTCACAAAAAATATGCTTGCCGTGTTGTGCTGCCAGTATGGTGTAAGGCACATGGGTAGGGGTAGGGGTGCAGATAACCACTGCCTCTACATCCGGATGCGTCAATACATA
Organism: Emticicia sp. TH156; assembly: GCF_002855535.1. NCBI lineage: Bacteria > Pseudomonadati > Bacteroidota > Cytophagia > Cytophagales > Leadbetterellaceae > Emticicia > Emticicia sp. TH156. The sequence goes on along the minus strand of NZ_PKRS01000002.1, from coordinate 34,389 downwards.
CTCAGGGTTGGTAGATACATTCTCAACGCCATGTCTTCTGGCAAAATCTAACAGACTCTCTGTTATATCGGCAGCAGCAACTACTTCTGCGTTTTTTACCCGGGTGGCAATATTGGCTAAATGGATTTGCCCGATACGACCCAGACCTACGATGCCGATTTTTATGGTATTCTTCATTCAGTTTTAATAGGTAAGTATATGAATAGTAAAGTTTTATAATATAAAATCAGAATTTACGTGTCCATTCTTTCAGCCAGCGTTCAATAACAACTTTGGTTTGGGTAAAGAACTCAACGGAATGCATGCCTTGTCCGTGCAGGTCGCCAAAGAAACTGTCTTTCCAGCCTGAGAACGGAAACTGCGCCATAGGAGCCGCCACACCAATATTGATACCGATGTTTCCGGCATCTGCATCATGTCTGAATTTTCTGGCACTGGCGCCACTGCTGGTAAAAATACAGGCCGCATTGCCGTAGTTGCCGCTATTAATAAACCGGATAGCCTCGTCTACATCATTCATGTGCATTAATGACATAACAGGGCCAAAAATTTCGGTTTGTGCCACATGGCTGGTCAGCGGTACATCCTCAATAATGGTAGGCAAAATAAAGTTACCGTTTTCATAACCGGCCACTGTTGCATGGCTGCCGTCTACCAACAGGCGGCCGCCATCCTGCACACTTTGCTGAATCAGCTGTTCAATACGGTTTTTGCTTTCAGGGGTTATAACTGGTCCCATCAGGCTTTTATCATCCAGTCCAAATCCGGTGGTGCGTGCTTTGGCGGCTTCAACCAGGCTTTCTGTAATATCTTTGTGGTCGCCGACGGTAATGATGGTCGACGCCGCCAGGCAGCGTTGGCCGGCACAACCATATACACTGTCGGTAATAATCTGAGTGGTCATTTCAATATCGGCATCAGGCAGTACCAGTACCGGGTTTTTTGCCCCGCCCTGTGCCTGTACTCTTTTGCCATACAAGGCCCCTTGCGAATACACGTAGCGCGCTACATTACTTGAACCTACAAAGCTGATGGCTCTAATAACCGGATGCTGCAACAGGCCATCTACTACTTCTTTTGTACCATTTACCAGGTTAACCACCCCGTTCGGCAAGTCCAGTTTTTCCATCAGTTCTACAACTTTGGTCATGGTAAGTGGTACTTTCTCAGAAGGTTTAATGATATAGGTATTACCGCAGGCAATGGCATAAGGCAGAAACCAGAAGGGAATCATCCCCGGAAAATTAAATGGTGCAATACAGGCACAAACCCCTACCGGCTGGCGAATCATGAATTCGTCTACCCCCCTGGCTATGTCTTCCGAGAAACTGCCCTGCATCATGGTTGGTATGCCGCAGGCGTTTTCAACGTTTTCAATAGCACGCTGCATTTCTGCTTTGGCTTCGCCGAAAGTCTTGCCACTTTCTAATACTATAGTTCTTGAGATTTCGTCAATGTTATCTTCAAGCAGGGTTTTCAGCTTGAACAAATATTGAACGCGACGATGCGCCGGAACGTTTCTCCATTCAGGAAAAGCCTTCGCTGCGGCTTCAGCAGCTTGTTGGACATCCTGCACCGAACCTTGCGGTACTAGCGCTATAACTTCCTGGCTGGCAGGGTTAACTACATTCAGTGTGGCATCTGAGCTGCTGTTTACCCACTGTCCGTTTATATAGTTCCTTAATTTTGTCATTATGTTTTAATAGAATTTTTCTGATTATTATAAACCTCCTTTGCTGTCAGCGAAAGCCAATGCTTCTTCAAGCGTTGCCATAAAGTTGGCGCACCCATGTTTGGTAACCATTATGGCCCCGGTGGCATTGGCCATACGAACGGCTTTAAACAAACTCCAGCCTTGCAGGTAGCCGTACATAAATCCGGCTGCAAAAGAATCTCCTGCCCCCAGCACATTAATTACCTCAACCGGAAAACCCGGTACTTTCACTTCTTCTTTACCCTGTTCAAAAATAGACGCGCCATCGGCTCCGCGTTTTACTATCAGGGTTTTTACCCCTTTGTTCAGAATCTCCTGAATGGCGTTATCTATATTACCTCTGATTTCAGGTGCAGAAATCTGCTGATGTTTAATTTCTAATTGTTTCGGGTCGGTCATAAACGCAGCCAGTATCTCCTCTTCTGTGCCCAATACAAAGTCCATGTAAGGCAGAGCGGCTCTGATGGTTACACCAAAGGCGAGTGGGTCAAACCACTGGTCGGCTCTGAAGTCAATATCCAGTGCCGTTACGGCATTGTGCTTTTTTGCCTCTTCAATGGCATAAAACATGGCTGTGCGGCTGGGGTCTTTGCTAAAGGCTGTACCTGAAAACATTACTGAGCGATATTGTGAAATACCGGCCTGACGGATATGCTCCAGATTAATGTTGATATCGGCACAATTATCGCGGTAATAAACCAGCGGGAATCTGTCCGGAGGTTCAATGCCCAGAATAACCGCCGAACTACGCGGGCCTGTTAAAGTTGGTATGACAGATGTATCTATACCTTCTTTTTCCAGAAAATGGAGAATAAATTTACCAACCTGGTCATTACCAACGGCTGTCAGAAAACGGGTTTTCAGGCCGAGCCTCTGGCAACCTACCGCAATATTTAAAGGCGAGCCGCCAACAAATGCACCAAACGAAGTGATATCAACAAAAGGAGAACCAATATCGTTAGAATATAAATCAATTGACGAACGCCCGATTGTCAGAATATCATATTTTTTAATAGTATCTTGCATGTAGAGCTTGGTTAAACGTTCATGTCGGCGGTTACAAGTGGTAGCCTGGTATCCTGTGTTTTCCAGGTACCGTAAATCCACTCGTGGTCAGGGTCGTTGGTAGCAGTCAGAACCTGGTCGCTTCCTGCCAGAAAATTCAGGTAATACGCGTGGTAGCCATGACACGCAGCCACCGGATGGTAACCCTTCGGAACCAGAATAGCCTCGTTATTTTTTGCTCTTACAATTTCATCAAGGCTGCGGTCATAGGTATAAACCTGCTGAATAGCGTACGCCTGTGGCGACTGAAACTTGTAAAAATAAATTTCTTCCAGTTCAGCCTCTATTAATTTGCCGTCTGCATCAATAATCCTTTCGTCATGCTTGTGAGCAGGGAAAGAACTCCAGTTGCCTGAAGGGGTGTACACCTCAACACAAACAATTTTATCGCAGGCAAAACCGGGCTGGATAAGGCTGTTTATCTGCCGATTGGCGTTATCGCCTCCGCGAAGCTCAATGGCTGCTTCATGCGGTTGTTTCAGGTAAGGCGGAAAATCTCTTTCACTTGCTACCCATGAGTAAGCAATATCTAATGTTTCGCTGGTAGCTGTAAGTGTGAATTTAGTATGACGGGATAAGTAAAGCGTATGAGCAATACCACTGAAAACATCTTTGCGCCCGTTGGTTATTTCCCAGTTGCCTTTGTCAGATTCAACCCTGAAATTACCGCCAAGCACTACTATGGCCATTTCATGTTCTGTGGTATCAAATTGCCAGGTTTCACCTTTCTGCATCAGGCGGGCACCAAAGTTGAGGTGTTTCCAGCCGGCTTCTTCTGCAGTAAAATTCTGATATACCGGGTTTGGTTGCGGTTTAACTAAAAGGTTGCTGATTTTCATACTCCACACTACAGCTAAGAAAATTAATAAGATTATATTATAAGAACTTGTATAGACAAGTGGTGCTAAAGTTAATGTATCTGTCTTGTATAGACAAGCGCCCGCACCAAAATAATTGTTGCCATTACAAATGCCTGATGCAATAGTATTATATAAAGACTTAATATAAAAATATTTATTTTTGCAAACGTTTCAAATTGTCATGCAAACGTTTTAAATTGTTAAAAACAAAAGCTCCTCTGTAGTGGGTATGCGTCAGATTTCTGGTGGCAGGCTTTTTACCAAGTCTTTGAAGCCATAATCTTCGTATTATTGAAAAATGCCGAGAAAATTTTGGTTTATGTCTACTCATTTTTTTCTGTCACTGATTACATTACATATTTGTCGGGCAGAGGGCCTGTTTATTGTTATGTTAATTCAGTAAAAATCCCTTGCAGATAAAATAAATGTATATACATTTGTTATAATCAATTCACTATTATTAATTTAATCATTTAAGACTAATGAAAAAAGCAGTTGTTTTGGTACTAGGCCTACTTGTTTCAATAGGTTCATTTGCACAAAAGTGGGCAGCAGACAAAGCTCACGCAAAAGTGAACTTTACTGTAACACACTTAATGTTGTCTGAAGTAGATGGCACTTTCAGAAATTTTGATGCCAGCATTACTTCTTCTAAAGAAGATTTTTCTGACGCAGTATTTGAATTGACAATTGACGCCAAAAGCGTAAATACTAATCAGGATAACAGAGATGCACACTTGCAAAAAGCTGATATGTTTGATACTGAAAAGTACCCGACCATAACCTTTAAAAGCACATCTATTAAAAGTGTAGGAGCTAAAAAATACCAATTGGGTGGTAACCTTACTATGAAAGGTGTAACCAAGCCGGTTACTATTGACCTGACTTTAATTGGAACAACCACTAACCGTCAGGGTAAAAAAGTAGTAGGTTTCAAAGCCGCAGGTACCATTAACCGTACTGACTTTGGTGTGGGTGCTATGCCGTCAGCCGTGGTGAGCGAAGAAGTTGAACTAAGAGCCAGTGGCGAATTTGTAGCTAACTGAAACCGATAAATTTTAAAAGAGACTTTCTGAATACCGGAAAGTCTCTTTTTTATTACATTTACTTTTAGAATTATAAATCTATTACAAACATCTATGACAATGAAAAAAACATCTTTACTAGTATCACTGCTGACCATGCTTGTCTTTAGTTTCAGTAGTGCCTTTGCACTTGATAAAGACCAGATGCTAAAAGAATGGGAGCGGGCCAAAGCCTATACCAAAGTATATCTGGAAACCATGCCGGAAGACGGATACGACTTTAAGGCCTCTCCGGATATCCGTTCTTTTGCACAGCAATTGTTGCATCTGGCCGACGCCAACTATAGTTTTGGCTCTTTGGCCAGTGGCGTAAAAAGCCCGGTAGAAAGAGGCGCCTGCGAAAAAGCGGAAGATAAATCGAAAGCGGCCACTACCAAAATGGTTTTAGAAAGCTACGACTTCGTTATCAATGCCCTTAAAGGTATGACGGACGCACAGCTGAAAGAAATGGTAACCTTTGGCAACAGAGGTGAAATGAGCAAAGAACTGGTATTTGCCAAGGCGTTTGAGCACCAGACGCATCATCGCGGACAAACCACCATTTACATCCGTCTGAAAGGTATAAAACCACCCAATGAAATGTTGTTTTAAAGATTAGCGAACCCGTTCAGAATCAAGCCTGAACGGGTTTTGTTTTTTTAAGATGCCCGAATAATTCTAAATATTGCTGAACAAAAACGGCTTTCCGGGCGTTCTGTTATTAGAAAAATACAAAACGGCTTCGGCTATTGATATACTATGGAACCTAATATTCCGGATACTTCTCAGAAACGCATCGTAATTGTAGGCGCTGGTTTTGGAGGCCTGGCATTGGCACAGAAACTCGAAAAAAATGATGTTCAGATTGTATTAATTGACAAAAATAATTACCACCAGTTTCAACCACTCTTTTACCAGGTGGCTATGGCAGGGCTAGAGCCCAGCTCCATATCTTTTCCGCTCCGGAAAATATTCCAGAAGAAAAAAAACATTCATATCCGTATTACAAGCGTAACAAGAGTAGTGCCGTCAGAGCAGAAGATAGAAACAGAACTGGGCGATGTACATTACGACTACCTGGTTTTGGCAATGGGTGCAGGTACCAATTTTTTTGGAATGCAAAACATGATAAACAATGCCATACCCATGAAATCGGTGTCGGAGGCAATCTACTTAAGAAACCGGGTATTGCAGAATTTTGAAGATGCCTTAACCGCCGAAGACGCCGAAACCCGTGAAGGCCTGATGAACATGGTGGTGGTAGGTGGCGGCCCGACGGGTGTGGAGGTGTCCGGGACATTGGCAGAAATGAAAAAAATGATTTTGCCAAAAGACTATCCCGAGCTTGATTTCAACATGATGAAAATTTATCTGTTTGAGTCTTCGCCTCATGTATTAGAGGTGATGTCTGACGAGGCGTCGGTTAAAGGAAAAGAATATCTTGAGCGGTTAGGTGTAATTGTAAGGGCTGGTGAAAGAATTGTAGATTTTGACGGTCAATTTGCTTACACTAGTAACAATGAGAAAATCAGAACCCATAATGTGGTTTGGGCTGCGGGTGTAAAGGGCAATACTATTGAAGGTTTTGCCCCGGAAGTGTATGGAAGAGGCGGGAGAATGAAAGTTAATCAGTTTAACCAGGTAGAGGGCTATCAGAATATTTTTGCGGTGGGTGATATTGCTTTAATGAGCGGAGATGAGAAATTTCCGAACGGGCACCCACAGGTAGCGCAACCGGCTATTCAGCAAGGTAAACTACTGGCAAAGAATATCATGAACCTGATGAAAGGCGAAGATTTGAAACCATTCAGTTATAAAGACCTGGGTTCAATGGCAACAGTGGGCAGAAACCTGGCTGTGGTAGATTTACCTTTCTGGAAGTTCCAGGGAGCATTTGCCTGGTATGTTTGGATGTTTGTGCATCTGATGTCTATTCTCGGCGTTAAGAACAAAGTGATGGTATTCATTAATTGGGTTTGGAGCTATATTACTTATGATCAGTCGCTGCGATTAATCATCAGGCCCAAAACCAAAGTCAGTAATTAGCCAATCATTAGATATCATAAGGGAGAATGAGAATTCTCTCTTTTTTTGTTTATTATAAATTTGCTTTAAACGAAAGACGCGAGGATGTTAAGGTGTAAGGCATTATGAAAATCAACAGATATTCTATAACTTTCAAACTGATATTCAACAAAATACCTGATCTACTATTACCTATGAGAAAAACGTTTATACTGCTTTTGTTGAGCGTATATGTATTCGCTCAGAAAAATACTTCATTGCCCAGAAGCACCCCTGAAGCTGAAGGGGTTTCAACCGAGGGCATTATTCAGTTTCTGGAAGCCGCCGGAAAAAGCAAACTTGAGTTTCACAGTTATATGATTCTACGTCATGGGAAAGTGGTGGCAGAGGGCTGGTGGAATCCGTACAGAGCAGATTTAAAACATACCATGTATTCGTGCAGTAAGAGCTTTACAGCTACTGCTGTGGGTTTTGCAGTGGCAGAAAAAAGACTGACTGTGGATGATAAAGTAATATCATTCTTCCCGAATGACTTGCCAAAAACCATAAGCCCTAATCTGGCTGAGCTACGCGTAAAAGACCTGCTAAGCATGAGTGCCGGACAAGCTCCAGACCCTACCGGCCCTGTTGCAATCAGCGACAATTGGGTAAAAACTTTTCTCAGTACTCCTATTGTTAATAAGCCTGGTACTAAGTTTCTATACAATTCCGCAGCTACTTACATGCTCTCAGCCATTGTACAGAAAGTGACAGGGGATAAAATAGTAGATTACCTAAAACCGAGATTGTTTGACCCACTTGGTATTGAGAGCATAGACTGGGAGCTTGACCCGCACGGAATTAATACCGGTGGTTGGGGATTAAGATTAAAAACTGAAGACATGGCCAAATTCGGCCAGTTGTTTTTGCAAAAAGGCAAATGGAAAGGCAAACAGATTTTACCCGCTGCCTGGGTAGAGGAAGCCTCAACCATGAAAATATTGCAAGACCCCGATGCCCCTCAGGCCAAAAAAGATTCAAGCGACTGGCTGCAGGGCTATTGCTACCAGATGTGGCGTTGTCGTAATAATGCGTATCGTGGAGACGGTGCCAATGGTCAGTTTATTATTGTAATGCCTGATCAGGATGCTGTGGTTTTATTAACAGCCGAAGCGCCTGATATGCAGTCAGAAATTAATCTGGTCTGGAAATACATTCTTCCTGCTTTTAAACCTAAAAAGTTGCCCTCTAATGCAAAAGCATTAGCAGTCCTGAAAGAAAAATCGAAACAACTGGCATTATCTATTCCGCAAAAGAATGCGAGTTCGGCATTAGAGTCTAAGATAACGGGCAGAACCTTTGGCGTAATTGCCAAAGACAAATCACTTGCCAGTGTCGGGTTTGAGTTTAAGAACAATATTTGTTATCTGAGTTTAGAAACTGACTCAGTAACGCACCTGATTCCGTTTGGTGCAGGCCAGTGGGAGTATAGCGAAACCACCAAATTTGGGCCCTATCTGGTGGCAAGGGCCAAAGCCAACCGTTCTAATATACCAAGCTTTAAAGTAGCAGGCAGCTATACATGGAATGGCGATAATAATCTGGAACTAACGCTGAGATACATTGAGAGCCCGCATACCGAAACCTTTAAATTTGCTTTTGATGGTGACAATGTGGGTATTGAAATAGCCAGTATTTTCTCTAAGATCAATAAAAAAGGTGTTTTGAGAAACACAAGAAGCAATGCACCAAAACTGATTGTGCGAGGTGACGACATGGGCTATTCGCATTCTGGCAATGAGGCTTTAATCAAATGCTTTAGAGAAGGAATAGAGACATCAATAGAGGTTATCGCGCCATCGCCCTGGTTTCCTGAGGCGGTAAAATTATTAGAGCAAAATAAAGGTATTGACGCAGGTCTGCATTTTGCCATTACCAGCGAATGGGACAATGTAAAGTGGAGACCATTGACGGATGCTCCGAGCTTAAGAGATAAAGACGGCTATTTTTATCCGATGTTATTCCATAATAATAATTACCCGCAACAGGCAGTGATGGACAATGCCTGGAAACTTGCTGATATTGAGAAAGAGCTTCGCGCGCAGATTCAGTTAGCACTGAAATATATTCCCAGGTTAAGCCATATATCTGGCCACATGGGTAGTGTGGCGTTTACGCCTGAGGTAAAAGAAATGGCCAAAAGAGTGGCAAAAGAATATAATCTTGCTTTGGTAGATGCCGATAGTCAGAAAGATTTTGGTATCAGCTACACCGGTTTTGATTTCAGAAATAAAACTACTGCCGAACGAATAGATGCATTTATAAGCATGCTTGACAAATTGGAAGAAGGCAAAACCTATGTGTATGTAGAGCATCCTGGCCTTGATAATGATGAGCTGAAAGCCATTTACCACATTGGTTATGAAGATGTAGCACAGGGCCGGCAAGATGTAACCCATATTTTTACGAGCGACAAAGTTAAAGAAGCCATTGAACGCAAAGGAATTAAACTGGTAAGCTACAAAGAGGTTATTCAACCAAAGAAATAATCATAAAGGTTGCAACAAAGGCCAATGCTGTTTTCAGTGTTGGCTTTTGTTTTTGATTTATTAGCGCTCTTACATTCGTTTTTCCTGAAATTCAATTAAATTGGAATTCAATTCAATCAACAATACTATTTTGTGCCAATGAAAAAACTTCTACTACCAGCGGCCTGTCTGGCGTCGCTTATGCTTGGTGCTTTTATAACAAAACTGACCGATAACCGCCCCATTACGGTTGCGGCAATTAACGAAGCAGAGAAAATTCTGGGCATTGATTTTACTGAAGCAGAGGCGGACTCCATGATTAGTGATTTGAATGATAACCGAAAGGATTTTGAAAGCATCAGAAAAATTCCGTTAAATAATAATGTGGCTCCGGCTTTATACTTTAATCCTCTTCCGGTGGGTTTTGAATTTGAGAAGAACTATGAACCGTTCAGGGTCTCACAAATTGGCAACGTCAGCTTACCTGTCAATAGAGAAGAACTGGCTTATTATTCGGTAAGAGCATTGGCAGAGCTAATCAGAACAAAGAAAATCTCTTCTGTTGATCTGACAAAGTTCTTTCTTGACAGGCTCAAAAAATATGATGCCCGACTGCATTGTGCCATAACCATAACCGAGGCGCTGGCCTTGAAGCAGGCCCTACAAGCCGATACAGAAATAAAAGCTGGTAAATACCGCGGCTTGCTGCACGGCATTCCCTATGGCGCCAAAGATTTATTGGCTGTAAAAGGTTATAAAACAACCTGGGGTTCTGTGCCATATAAAGAACAGGTAATCGACCAGGATGCTGAGGTTATTAAGAGATTAGAAAAGGCAGGAGCCATTCTTTGTGCTAAACTTACTTTGGGAGAACTGGCCATGGGTGATGTATGGTTTGGTGGTAAAACCCTTAATCCGTGGGATTTGAACCGGGGTTCAAGCGGCTCCTCTGCGGGGTCGGCATCTTCAGTGGCAGCCGGATTATTGCCATTTGCCATTGGTAGTGAAACGCTTGGCTCAATTGTGTCGCCTTCTACCGAATGCGGAACAACCGGGCTAAGACCCACATTCGGAAGAGTACCACGTACTGGTGCCATGGCTTTAAGCTGGAGCATGGATAAACTTGGGCCCATTTGCAGAACTGTGGAAGACTGTGCCATTGTGTTTAATGCCATTCAGGGGCCTGATGGGCAAGACTTTACCTGTATGCCGGCACCATTTAATTATGATGGCACCAAAGGCTTTAAAGGAATAAGGATAGCCTACCTGAAAACTGACTTTGAGCGAAAATATCCAACCCGGACAATGGATTCGCTCACATTAATAACTCTGAAAAAATTAGGTGCAGAGCTGATACCGATGGAGCTACCCAACCTGCCATCTAACGAAATTAGTTTTTTATTGAGTGTTGAAGCCGCCGCTGCCTTTGATGAGCTCACCCTATCAGGCAGAGACGATTTGATGGTAAGGCAGAATAAAAATGCCTGGCCCAATGCTTTTCGCTCTGCTCGTTTTATACCGGCTGTTGAGTACTTACAGGCCAACAGACACAGAACATTGCTTATTCAGGAAATGGAAAACAAACTTAAAGATATTGATGTATATCTTTCTCCGTCTTTTGGCAGAAACCTGACATTAACCAACCTGACCGGCCACCCTTGTGTAGTATTACCTAACGGTTTCAGAGCTGAGGGCAGGCCAACCAGTATTACATTTATGGGCAAATTGTTTGGTGAGGCCAAATTACTTCAGGTAGCAAAGGCTTATCAGGATGCCACCGGTTTCCACAAGAAGCACCCGAACTTATAGCCTATTTTCCTGAGCGTTTCCAACTGAACAGGTATAGGCAACCCATTATCATACAGATTATCAGGAAGTTTGAAATGTTCTTGAAAACTTCCTGATAATTAGTTTGCATCAAAGAGGTATCGAGCCTGTCAATGCCAGCAAATATATCTTCCGATTCGCCCGATTCCTTGTCATGAATGGCTTTCCCCAATACCTTAATTTTTATTGTAGACTTAAGGGTGTCATAAGCCTTGTTTTTGGTGTTGAAATATATCCAGTAAAAATATTTATCCAGTGCCTGCTGGCCCGAATCTTTAGGTACTATGCGGTACCTGAATTCTTTTTCCTGCAAGGTAAAGTCGCGGTTATGCTCTTCCTTAATATCGGGCGGGTAGAAATCAAAGAAACTATCATTAGCAGGAGACGCAACATTAATAGTAGAAAAATTGCCTCTGCCAACAATCTTAAAGCTATAATTGAAGCTTTTGCCTGTGTTTATCTTTCGGGTTTCAATTTCTTCAACCAAATCAAAATTACCTGCTACTACTTTATCTTTCAAGGGGTGGTCGGGCAGAGCAATTACTTTTACAGTAAACGGTTTACTTATAAAGTCTATGCTTTCTTTGTCTTCACTTTTTCTTTTTTGCTGATCCATTTTTAATTCCACCGATGGAATTACCACCGGCTGTGAATTAAGCGGGAAATAAATGGCCTCAAAAAATTTATAAACCAGAAATTTCTTGTCGTCAATTGTTCTGTGTTCTTCAACAATATTGGTAATATTGATTCTCTCTTCCAGGCAGTAGGCCGATTTTATTTTCTTGGCAATGGCATCTACCTGCGCATTCAGATTATCAGGGAAACTTATCTGCATGGTATTGGTTTCGGCAATATAAAACGCCAGCGATACCCTGAAACCCTCACTTACATAAACAGTGCTTTTATCGATAGTCAAGGCCAGAAAGGCATTGTCTTTTAAGCTTTCAAAACTGATAACCTCTTTATTTTCTTCCTCATCTTCATCCGGCGCCGCCACAGTAATCATCACAGGTTCAGACTCATAAATTTTGCCATTAATAGTCAATTCAAAAGAAGATATGCGGTAAGAACCCTCTTTAACGGGTGTATAATTTTGCGTAATGGTATGTTGCTGTCCTTTGGCATGGGTTATTTTTCTGTCAGTTTTGGTAAAACCCGGTATATCCGGAAAATTACTAACCACAGATTTTTCGCTTCCTTTAATGATTACATTCACAACCAGTGGCTCGTCGATCATCAGATTCTTCTTCCCGAATTCTATCTTTACATCGTCTTGCGCTGAAGCGAAAAAGCTGATGGAAAAAAAGAAAAGAGTTGAAAGAAATATGTACATTCGTTGCTTCATCTTACAAAAATATACCTCTATTCTGAATGATTGATATGATTAACTTTATTTTTAAGAAAAAACGTTTTTGCCTTTTAATAATTCTATCGGTAACCACTGCACAGGCACAATGGGTTAAGCAGAACGCCGGTACAGATGCGTCGTTCCGTTCTATTTCTGCTGCAAGCAGCAAAGTTGTTTGGGCCGGTGGCACCAAAGGCACCATACTGAAAACAATTAACGCCGGGGCAGAATGGCAGGTAATAAAAGTTGCAGGTGCCGAAACCCTTGATTTCAGAGATATACACGGCGTGAATGAAAAAACGGCCTTTGCCATGAGCGCCGGTGAGGCAGATAAAGGTGCAGCAAAAATATTTAAGACCACCGATGGCGGTGCAAACTGGCGCGTTGTTTTTCAGACTACCGAAAAGGGAGCCTTTTTTGATTCTTTTGATTTCTGGAATGAGCAAGAGGGAATACTGATTGGCGACCCCGTAGATGATAAGCCTTATATTTTGCGAACGCTGGATGGCGAAAAATGGGAGCGGATATCGCCTGAAAAACTGCCTGCTATTAAGCCCAAAGAAGCCTCTTTTGCAGCCAGTGGCACTTGTGTAAACACAAGAAATAAAAAACTGGCCTGGATAAACACCCAAAGCAGAGTTTTTTACACCACCGATAAAGGTGAAACCTGGCTGGTGGCTGAAACCCCTTTTAAACAAGGTGAAACATCAGGTATTTTTGGCTTGCATTTTTATACCGATAAAGATGGTATTGCTACCGGAGGAGATTACAAAGATGACAAGAAAGCCACAGATAATGTAGGCATTACCCATGATGGCGGAAAAACCTGGGCACTGCTTACGCAGGCGAAACCAGATGGACTCAAGGAGTCGGCATGGATGCTGCCAGACAAAAGCCTGATAGTGGTGGGTACATCAGGCACTGGGGTATCAGCCGATAATGGAAAAACGTGGAAAGCCATCGATACTGAGTCTTTCCACGCTGTTTCTTGTTATAAAAATAACTGTTGGGCCATTGGTGGCAAAGGTAATTTAGCTAAGTGGACAGGCCGTTAAGGCCCGTCTCTTTAAACTATTCTTTGGCTTTGCGGTCTAGCTGCAATTGTATATAGTAAGATACAAGCAGACCCAAGCCACCAAAGATTAGAATCAGAGCCGGGTAAAGTGCTTCGGAGTCTTCTTTAACACTGTCTATCATATTAGCTATAAAAATACCTAAACCTACACCCATAAACAAACAGCCCCAACGTAAAGCAGAGGCAGGGTTAACTTTGGTGCCTTGCTTTTGGGGTGGTGTAAGGCCTTTTTCAATCATAGCCATTTTCTCGTCGTTGTCAAATTTTCTTAATACAATCAGCAGTCCAACGAGTCCAAGAATGGCTGTTACTGGAATTGCAATGGCAACTAATGCTTTAGCGGAATCCATAATAATGTATGTTTTAAAAGTTAAATAATAATTTGGCAATAGGATGCAGGCAATTTAAATGAGGTTACAGGCTGGTATGAAAATAAAATATTTCAGAACAAGTGTAACGTTTAGCAAAATGGTGCATCAAATGTGCTAGTGAACAACGAACATAAAGATATTACCCTACTGAAGCTCATGCAGGCAGGTGATAGGTTAGCTTATAAAGAGTTAATCAATCGCCACAAGGACTATGCATTTACAGTAGCATTCCGGATTCTGAACAACAGGGAAGACGCCGAAGAGGTTGCCCAGGATGCCTTTCTGCAGGTTTATAAACATATCACTGACTTTAACTATGAATCTAAGTTTACTACCTGGTTTTATAGAATAGTATTTAATGCCGCTTTGATGCAGAAACGGAAAAACCGTGTCTTTACCGAAGACATTGAGACGTCAACCCAGGCTATGATGGTAAGCGCGCAGGCCGATACCACTGAACAAATCAGAAGCCGGGAGCGGAGCAAGGCTATTCAACAGGCCTTGCAGAATCTTTCATCAGATGATGCCTTACTTATAACTTTGTTTTATCTGAAAGAACAAACCCTTGAAGAAATTGCAGAAATTTTAACAATAAGTGCCGAAACCGCCAAGGTAAAGTTATTCAGGGCCAGAAAGCGGCTGGCCGATGAAATGAAGAAAAAACTAAAAGATGAGGTGCGAAGCCTTTTGTAATAGAATAAATAAAAAGCAGTTATAAAACGCTTATTTTTACGTTTACAAGAAAAACAATGTATGCCAGTGCTGATATAGATAGATTGGTTCAACAATAAATATTAAAAATAGTGATGCTGAAAGACGAACAAATATTTGATATTCTGGATGGCACTGCAACAGAAGCTATTTTGCAGTTACATGCCTGCGAGATGAAGCGTTCTGAAAATTACCGGGCGTATTTTATGGAAATGAAAGCCTTGCACCTGGATATGCTGAATATGCCGCTGGAGAAACCATCTGCCAGCTTTACTGAAAGTGTTATGGCTGCCGTTCCTGTTTCTCAGCCGGTTGTTGTGGTTGTAAGAAGAAAATCGTGGGCAGCCAGGTTACCGCAAGTTATTCTGGGTGTGCTTGCCCTGGTAATAATAACTATTATTGCTCTGGCGATGATTTATGCACCAGGCAATAGTGTTAACAATATTGTGGCTGTTCCGCGCATGCAGGAGTTACGCGATTTTTTGACGGGAGATTTCATACGGATTGTTGCCCTGCTGAATCTGATTGTATTGCTGGCAGTATTTGACAAAAAGGTGCTGAAACCCTACTTTAATGAGAGAAAAGTAACATTAGGGTAAGTTTATCAGAAAACTGAATCCGTGCTTATTGAAACCTAAGGATTCGTAAAACCGGTGCGCCTGTTCTCTGCGAAGGTTGCTTGAGAGCGACATCTTGTAGCAACCTTTTTCTTTGGCATATTGCAGCGCAAATGCCATCATTTTTTTGCCAATGCCTTGCCCCTGAGCTTCAGGCAGAACGCCTACATCTTCTATCACAGCCGAAGGGCTGCCCATGTGTGCCATGTTTTCCATTACTAGCAAGGCAAATGTGCCAATGGCTGTGCCGTTGTTTTCGGCTATAAAAACGTGGTAGTCAGGGTACTGGCTTTGTTTTATGAAAATCTCTTTGGCAGCTTCTACCGATAACACCTTATGGTTATCTAAAGCCTGGGCATAAATATTTAATAGGCTGGGTACGTCGTCAATAGTAGCTAGGCGGATGACTAATTCCATGGTTTAATGAACGTTTATTTGGCCTTTTAAGTTAATCAACTAACAGAATATATCAAAATTGGGAGGTCAGAAAAATAGTAAAGGCAAAACTGTTTCATCTGTGTTTGCAGAAGAAGATTACTATTTTGAAGGTGGATTTATGGTTTTTACTGAAGTGTACCACAAAAAGAGAGGCTATTGTTGTAAAAATGGCTGTAGGCATTGCCCGTTTGGTTTCAAAAAAAGGTAAATTTGTTTTTTTATTTGAGAAATAATTACGAATTTTGCACTCCCGTTTAAGGAATTCCATTTTTTCATAGAAAATATTATAATACAATGGCAAAGGTTTGTCAAATTACTGGTAAGAGAACACAAGTCGGTAACAACGTATCGCACGCTAACAATAAAACAAAGCGTAAATTTTTCCCGAATCTGAAAACCAAGAAATTTTTCCTGGAGTCAGAAGGTGTATGGGTATCATTGAAAGTTTCGACTTCAGCCCTTCGTACTATCAACAAAAAAGGCTTGGAAGCTACTTTGATTGATGCAGCCCGCAAAGGTACATTGGCGTTGTAAGATATATTCTTGTTCGTAGTTAAAAAGCATGGCTGTTACAGCCGTGCTTTTTGTTTTTATTTATACCTTGCTATCTAATAAACTTTCATTGGCACATGCTTAACCATATTCAGGAGGCCTCAGATTACATCCAGTCACAGACAGACCACTTCAAACCGCAGTTTGGTATCATTCTCGGAACCGGCCTTGGTAAACTGACCGATGACATGGTCATTGAGTTTTCACTTAACTATTCTGACATACCTTATTTCCCGATATCCACAGTTGAGTCTCATAAAGGTAAATTGTTGTTCGGAACACTCAATGGCAAAAAGGTGGTTTGTATGCAGGGCAGGTTTCATTATTATGAAGGTTACAGTATGCAGCAGGTTACTTTTCCGGTGCGTGTAATGAAATGGCTGGGCATTGAGCGCCTGATAGTATCTAATGCTGCAGGCGGGTTGAATCCGGGATTTAAAGAAAGCGACTTAATGATAATAGAGGACCACATAGGTCTGTTTTTACCTGATAACCCGCTGAGAGGAGAAAATATAATGGGCGACAGGTTTCCGGATATGAGCGAACCTTATGAAATAGAAATGATTGAGAAAGCTTTATTATTAGCCACTCAGAATGGGATAGAAGGTTTGCATAAAGGCGTTTATGTAAGTGTGCCAGGACCTAACCTTGAAACCAGAGCGGAATACAGAATGCTGAGGCTGTCGGGCGCAGATGCAGTAGGGATGAGTACTGTGCCGGAGGTGATTGTAGCACGCCAGATGGATATACCGGTTTTTGGTATTTCTGTAATTACTGATATGTGCGTGCCGGAGCTTTTGAAAAAGGCTGAACTTCAGAGAATACTGGAAGCCGCCTGCAAAGCAGAACCAACCATGACACTTATCATTAAAGAGTTAATAGGTAGTTTATAGACAAACACAGCAAGAAACAAAAAACAGAAAGGGGCTGTGTTGCTTGGCAACCAGCCCCTTTCTGTTTAAAACTATTATTTTCAGGCAAATACCAGATTCTTCATATAGGCTGCATTAGCTTCGGCGGCTTTCAACGGTGTTGTACCATCAAAACGTTCCTGCTCAACAATAAAATAATTTACGCCGTTCTGAGAAGCCACATTTAACAAATGAGGGAAATCAATTCTGCCACTACCAATGGTTGTTGAGAACGAGAACAACGGGTCTTTTACTTTCTCTTTTTCTGTTATTTCTTTTACTTTAGCCTCGCTCAGAATGTCTTTTACATGCACCAGGCGGAAACGGTTTTTATATTTGGTAAGCCATTCTTCGGGATTTTCTCCGGCCGAAACCACCCAGTATAAGTCGGCTTCAAAATCTACCAGAGCAGGGTCTGTGCCTTCAAGCAGAATGGTTTCAGGCATGGTGCCATCTGCAAATTTCTTGAATTCAAAATTATGGTTATGATAAGCTACACGTAGCCCTGCTTTGGCTGCAATTTCTCCCTGGCGGTTCAACCCCTCTGCTGCTTTTTTCCATTCGTCAGCTTTGGTAAGGCTTCCCAAAAATGGATTTATCAGGTATTTCATGCCTATACTTGCGGCATCGTCAACCAGTTTTTTAAATTCACTTTCAGTCTCTTTTTTCATGGTGTAGTCCGGATTGCAATGGGTGCTCACCAGGTTACTTCCGATATCGTCCATGAGTGTTTTAAATTCTTTGGCAGTCATCCCCCAGAAAACGCCTTTGTCACCCTGAAAACTTTCAATTTGTTTATATCCATAACTTGCCAGTGCTTTCAATACACCTTTCGGGTCTTTGGCTAAGTCTTCCTTCACGGTCCAGAGTTGTATACCAAATTCTTTAACTGATGGTTCTGCTGTCATGGCAGAAGTGGCAGTTGAATCGGTTGTTTTTTCTTCAGTTTTTGATGATGGAGTGCATGACCATAATTGGTTGGCAAGTAGAGGTGCTGCGGCTAGCAGGCTGGTGTTTCTCAGGAAATTTCGACGGTCTATTTTCATAGTGCGTATTTGAATTTTTAAAAGGGTAAGAATCAAATTAACTATCTATTGAAAGCGAAGTAAAAGTAAATATAAAAATGCAAAAACGTTTTCTTTGGCCTTGTATATTTTCTTATTTTGTATCTGAAACGGAACGAAAAAGAAGATATGTACGCAAAAGTTTTTTTACAGGGCGGAAAAGAGCAGGTAGTGAAGCGGCTACACCCCTGGGTTTTCTCTGGTGCCATTGCCAGAACAGAAGGGCAGCCACAAGACGGAGACATTGTTGAAGTGTGCGATAAAAAAGGTAATTATCTGGCAACAGGCCATTTTTATAAAGGCAGTATTACGATCAAGATTTTTTCGTACGAGCCGGGTATAATTGATGAAGATTTCTGGTTGAAAAAGCTCAGAACAGCTTATGCCATCAGGCAGATTGTGCAAAGTGCAAGTACTACCTGTTACAGGCTTACGCATGGAGAGGGCGACGGGTTTCCGGGATTAATACTTGATTATTATCAACGTGTAATTGTTTTTCAGGCTCATACGATTGGTATGTGGCGAGAGAAAGAAAAAATAGCTAGTGCGCTAAAAAGCATTTATGGCGATGACCTGATGGCCATTTACGATAAAAGTGCCGAAACATTGCCCGACGAATTTGGCAAAACCATTAAAAACGGGTATATTTTTTCATCAGGCTCTCCAGAAAACCTTTTGCCTCATGAGGTTTTAGAAAACGGCAACAAGTTTCTGATTGACTGGGAAACAGGTCAGAAAACAGGTTTCTTTCTCGACCAGCGCGACAACCGCGCCTTGTTAGCCCATTATGCCAAAGACAAAAAAGTACTGAATGCCTTTTGTTATTCGGGTGGGTTTTCTATTTATGCATTGAGAGCCGGGGCGCAACGTGTAGAATCTGTTGATGTTTCAAAGAAAGCCATAGAACTGGTAAACCAAAATGTGGCTGCCAATTTTGGCGTTGTAGACAACCACCAGGCAATAGCCGAAGATGTAATGAGTTTTTTGAAACAAAACGACCAGATTTACGACCTGATAGTGCTAGACCCACCCGCCTATGCCAAAAGTATAGCCAAAAGGCATCAGGCAGTACAAGGTTATAAACGGTTAAATATGGAGGGTATAAAGCGCCTGGCCAGTGGGGGTATCTTGTTTACGTTTTCCTGCTCGCAAGTGGTAGACAGAGAACTATTTTATAATACAGTTGTGTCGGCAGCGTTAGAGGTTGGCAGGCAGGTAAGAGTGCTGCATCACCTTACACAAGGGGCAGACCACCCTGTAAATCTGTTTCATCCGGAGGGAAGCTACCTGAAAGGACTTGTTTTGTATGTTGAATAACAAAAAGAAAGCCTTTTGAAATTTCTCAAAAGGCTTTCCGGTTATATCAACGACCAAAATCATCCTGAACGCGAACGATGTCATCTTCATCAGACGGATTCTCAGCGTCAGTATGTTGCCAGATTTCAGCTATAATGCCCCATTGGCTCAAACCAATCAGGCGGTGTCTTTCACCTTGTTTCAGATTAATTATGTCTCCTAGGTTTAGTGTTTGCAGTTCATTTTCCTCATCCGTATCGCTTGTCACAACACCTGCAATTCCTCCCACTACTTTCCAGATTTCAGCTCTACGGAAATGATACTGCCAAGAAAGACGTTTCTCTGGTGCAACTACCAGAATTTTCGGGCTCAGCTTGCGGCCAACACCAAAATCTTCAATGCTTAAATGCGGAAAATACGTTTCTATAAATTTCGGCGCTTGTGATTCATCAAGAACAAAGAAACCACCCCAAGGGCGTGTCTGGTCCTGATTAGCAATAGTAAATCCTAGGTCGGTTATTACTTTTTCTACTTCTGTAAAAACTGTGCTTTTTTCTGTTTCAGCCGAAAAATTCATGGGAGTAATGATTTTGAGAAATGTTTTACAATTAGTTTTGCAGGTAAAAATAAATACATATCTACAACAAATAATAATATGATTGGAAAAATCATATAATGTCATGATTCATGTCAAAAAAATAGATACATTTACCGGACATCGGGATTGTATATACGCATTGGAGAGGTCTGGAGAGAACCATCGGTTTTTTTCGGCAGCAGGTGACGGATACGTTGTAAGATGGAATCTTGAAAAACCGGATGTTGGAGAATTAATTGCGAAAGTAAAAAATTCTGTATATTCGCTTGCCTATTTACCTCAGGCCAATCAACTTTGGGTAGCCCAGAACCAGGAGGGTATTCATGTGATTGACCTTGAAACCAAACAAGAACTGCGCTCATTAAAATTATCACCGGCATATTATTTTGATATTCAGTTTTACGACGGAAACGCGTTTATAGCCGACAGCGCCGGAGTCATTTCTGTTATTGATGCCGAAACTATCAGTTTTCGTAAACACATAAAAGCTGCGGCCGTAAGTGTCCGGTGCCTGGCTGTTAACCCGGTAGAGCGGGAATTGGCCGCCGGCTATAGCGATAACTCTATTAAGATTTTCGACCTGAAAACCTATGAGTTGAAACACGTAATAGAGGCACATAGCAACTCGGTTTTTACTATCAGGTACACGCCCGACTTTACAAAGCTCATATCGGGCAGCAGAGATGCCCGCCTGAAAGTCTGGAATGTCGAGACCGGATATAAACTTGAAGAAGAAGTTGTGGCGCATACATTTGCCATTAATCATCTGGCATTTAGCCCTGACGGCCTGCAGTTTGTTACCGGCAGCATGGATAAGTCTGTAAAAGTATGGGACACAGGGTCGCTGAGGTTATTGAAAGTAATTGACCGCGCCCGGCATGCCGGGCATGGTACATCGGTAAACAAGGTTTTGTGGACAAACTACAAAAACCAGATAGTTTCTGGTAGTGATGACCGAACCATTTCGGTATGGGAACTGGATACAGACAACTGAAAATCAAATAAATTATTGATTTTAGAGTTATAAAAAACAGAGGTTAAAATACCTGATAACCTGAGGTTTACCACTGGTTTGTGCTCCTGTGCTTATTGAAGAAAATAAATGAAATAGGGAGTACCGACAGTTTTTTTGTTAATTTTGCCATAAAATCTATATAAAAACATTGAAGAAATGAAAATTACACCGCTCGAAATACGCCAGCATGAATTTGAAAAAACTTTCAGAGGCTACAATATCGAAGAAGTTGATAATTTTTTAGCAAATCTCTCGCAGGAATGGGAACGCATATTGAATGAAAGTAAAATGCTTAGAATGCAGCTTGAAATGGCTGAAAAAGAAGCTAGTAAACTTCGGGAGATTGAAATGACCCTCTTTAAAACGCTTAAAACTGCAGAAGATACCAGCACCATGATTACCGAGCAGGCTAATCAACAGGCTGATAAGAACATACAAGATGCCAGACAGAAAAGTCAGGAGATATTACGTGATGCGCAACTTGAAGCTGACAAAGTTATTCAGGAAGCACAAAACCGTGCCAGATACATAAAAGAAGAAGTGCTGGGAGAAGTAAAAGAACTTGAAAAAGATTTCAAGATGATGTATCAGTACAAGACTGACCTGCTGGTTCAGATGCGCAGTTTGTCTATGTCTACCTTAGAGCATGTGCAGAGATTGGAGGAGAAATTTAAGACTGAAAATGTTGATGAGAAAATTCAGGAAGCCTTCAATACTTTTGTAGATGAAAAGAGTGCAATACCTACCTTCAATATTCAGGAAGAACTCTCTTACTTTGAATCTAAAACCGCACAAGTAACAGAAGAAAAGCTTGTATATAATATCGGCAAAGTTGAAGATACAAGCGATAATACCACTGAGGTGGTTACCGCCGTACAGCCTGCCAGCACAGCGCCAATTTCAGAAACGCCGGCACCTGAGGCAGCTACACAGTCTGAAGACGACGAAGGCAGGTCTGATGAACTGGGCATAATTGAGGGTATAGGCCCTAAAATTGCCATGCTACTTTATGACTCAGGCATATTTACGTTCAGGGGCCTTGCCACAACCCCGGTGGAGCGCATTAAGGAGATACTAGATAATGCCGGGCCTGCCTATGCCATGCATGACCCAACCACCTGGGTAGAACAGGCACTTCTGGCCGCTGAGGGACGATTTGATGAGCTTGAAGAAATGAAGAGCCTACTTGTTGGTGGCAAAGCAGAAGAAGATGTAGAAGAAAAAGGCATTGATAACAGTGTGTCTATTCCGGAGGCAGCATTGCCAGAAATAACTCAGGACAAAACCAGTATCTCAGAGCCCGTGGCTCCAAAGGCGGCACCGGTTGCAAGTAACCTGGATTCAGTAACCGAAGAAATGCTTGAAAAAGTGAATAAGGTGAAAGAGGCTGTCAGGAAAGCGATGGTAGAAAAAGAAGAAAAAAATGTAAAAGATAACACGCCGTTACCAAAAGTAAACGAGATTTTGGCAAAGAACTCTGATATTGGCGGAGGGTCGTTTTTTGATAATATCTGATATCCGGCAAAAGGCTGCTAAAAGCTAAAATAATACTCCACAAATATTTTAAGACGATTGACACCCATGGGAATAATCTCACTTGAAGGTTTAGAATTTTTTGCTTATCATGGATATTACGATGAAGAGCAAAAAATTGGAAATAAGTACTCGATTGATATTGCTATCACAGCAGATTTGAATCGGGCAGCGCAGGAAGATAAGTTGAGACTTACCGTCAATTATGAAGTGGTATACACCCTGATAGCCAATGTTATGAAAGAGAAACATCGGCTATTAGAGCATATAGCGTATAAAATTATTGAGGCAGTAAAGCAACAATTTGTTGAAATACAGCAAATTACAGTGAGCGTTTCTAAGTTTAATCCACCAATTGGTGGTGTTTGCGAGCGCTCAAAAGTAACAATTACTTCGCCGTTCAGCCTTCCTCTCGCAGAGGAAGGCTGAGCAGACAGCCATTTAATTGGCTGTCTGGCTACTATATTTGGCAGGTTTCCACAGGTTGTTTTTGGTGTTTATTTCCGGTAATTTTCCGTCAGGGTCAATGGTTACCGACTCAATGGCAGACGTAGACGGGTGTTTAAAACTCCAGGTACTTCCTCTTTGCCAGATTTCAACTGGCAACTCAACGCGTTTGGTTGTTCCGTTCGACTCTTTAATTTCAACAGTAACCGGCATTGGCATCTTCTCAAGGTTTTCAATGGTAATTACAGCTCCTTTGGTTACGTCCTGCTGTATATAGCTAACCTCTTTTACCCCCTGGTCAATCTTCCAGTCGTTTACATACCAGCCTTTCCAGAACCAACTCAGGTCTTCGCCGGCTGCATCTTCCATCGTTCTGAAAAAATCCAGCGGAGTAGGGTGTTTAAATGCCCAGCGATGAACATATTCTTTAAAGGCGTAGTCAAACCGTTTTTCTCCAAGCACCAGTTCTCTTAGCATAGTTAAGCCAACGCCGGGTTTAAGATAGGCAGCCACCCCCAGATTGTTATTCTGTATAACGTCTGGTATGTTCATTATCGGGTCTCTGTCATAAAAATAGGGGGCATACTGGCGTATATTCTCCGGCTGATAATATTCGCCGTTATTAAAGTTCTTTGTTGAAAGCGTATTGATAAATGTATTGAAGCCTTCGTCCATCCATCCATATTTTCTTTCGTTCGAACCCACAATCATCGGGAACCAGTTATGCCCGAACTCATGGTCTGTTACACCCCAAAGGCTTTCGTTTTTGTCGCTGTAACTACAAAATACAATTCCCGGATACTCCATACCCGCCACTATACCTGCCACATTGGTTGCCGACGGATAGGTGTATTCAAAAATGTATTTAGAGTAAAATTCAATGCAGGCTTTAACATATTCAGTTGAGCGGTTCCAGCCATCATTAGTTGCGCTTTCAACCGGATACACCGATTGCGCCACTGAAGTTTTACCACTAGGCAGGTTAATCCGGGCTGCATCCCAGACAAATGCTTTAGACGAGGCCCAGGCAACATCACGCGCCTGTTTGCATCTGAACTTCCAGGTTAGAGTACCGCTCTGGCGGGGTCTGCTTTGGGCATCTGTTACTTCTTCTTTGCCTCTTATTAGAACAGTCTTGTCGCTGTTTTTGGCTTCGTTAAATCTTTTAATCTGCTCGGGTGTCAGTACTTCGCCCGGGTTCAATAACTCACCCGAACCAGCCACGATGTGGTCCCAAGGTACGGTTATGTTATATTCAAAATCTCCGTATTCAAGGTAAAACTCACCTGCGCCCAGGTATGGCAGGGTGTTCCAGCCTTCAATGTCATCATAAACTGCCATGCGGGGGTACCATTGTGCCATTTCATAAATTATGCCGTTTACGGTTTCCTGTTTGCCCATTCGGTCTGACCCGTATCGAGGAATATGAAACGAGTAGCTGATTTTTATTTTTAACTCTTCTCCGGTAGCCAATGGCTCAGTCAACCGTATCTGCATCCGTGTGTCATTAATCAGATGTTCGGCATATACCGGGCGATAGGTGGCCTTTTTACCAGATACATTTTTTTTATCAGCACTTACCAATTGAATTTGGTACCCCCCCTCAAAGCCTGTAGAACCAAAACGCCCACCCGAAATTGTGGTTGTTTTAGTGCCTCTTGAGTTATCAGTAAACTGGTTCTGGTCAAGCTGCAGCCAGACAAAAGCCAGTTTTTCCGGGCTGTTATTTTTATAAGTAATTTCAGTTTCTCCGGTCAGTTTATTTGCTGCTTCATCAAGTGTGGCTGCAATTTTGTAATCTGCTCTGTTTTGCCAGTACAAAGGGCCTGGCGAGCCTGACCCACTTCTGTACGCTGTACCCGGCATAAAATTAAACAATGGGTTAAAGGCCTCGCGGTGGTCATATTTTGAAGCCGACTGTATCTGAGCCAACAACGTATTAGCTGTAAGTAATAATGCTGCATAAAGCAGTTTTTGAAATTTCATGGTATTACAATTATTTGGATTTTTAGAACTTTTGCTCCTTTACTTGTACCAATTCTATTGGTTTATACAACTTAAAACAACCTAAGCTGCAATGGGTAAATATTCATACATATTAATTTATAAAACAGAAATGTTTAACACACAAACGGTCTTTTTAACAGTTTTTGTGTAATATTGGCAAACAAAATCAACCTATACTATTAACATGACTCAATTTAAAACCCAAATCAGATTATGGTTGGTCGGGGCATTACTGGTTTATGCCGGCTTTGCCTGCCAATCAAAAAATAACCAAAATAAGATGGAAACAACAAAATCGGAGGCTTCAATTACAAAACAAACATGGGGGCAACTGCCAGACGGGCGTAAAGTAGAATTGTTTACATTAAGAAATGCCAGAGGCATGGAAATAAAAATAAGTGATTACGGCGGATTGATAACGCATTGGACAGCCCCTGATAAAAACGGGAATTATGAAGACGTAGTATTGGGTTATGATTCGTTATCGGGTTATCTGAAGGCCAGCCCTTTCTTCGGCGCTTTAGTGGGTAGGTACGGCAACCGTATAGCCGGAGCCAAGTTTACTTTAGATGGCCAGACTTATAATCTTTTGCAGAATAATGGCCCCAACCACCTGCACGGCGGGAAAGTTGGTTTTGATAAGGTTATCTGGAAAACTGAAGAACTAAAAGACGGCAGAAACGGCTTGAAACTGAATTATGTTAGCAAAGACGGAGAAGAGGGGTATCCCGGGAATCTTGATGTAGAGGTAACTTATGTTTTAACAGATGACAACGCGCTGGAGATTACCTATACCGCTACTACCGATAAACCTACCGTAATTAATCTAACTCAACATTCTTATTTTAATCTGACAGGTGGAAAAACTGACCACCTGGGGCATGAGGTTACAATTAATGCCGACCGTTTTGTACCTGTTGATAAAACGCTGATACCCACTGGTGAACTTAAACCTGTTAAAGGCACTGTTTTTGATTTTACCAAACCTATGGCAATAGGCAAGGGAATAGATGATACCACAGATGAGCAAATAAAGCTGGGTGGCGGCTACGACCACTGCTGGGTGCTTAACCAAGCTGCTAAAGACTCACTTGTATTGGCGGCAACCGCGTATGAGCCAGTTTCAGGCCGCTTCATGGAGGTTTTTACAACAGAGCCCGGTGTACAATTCTATACAGGAAATTTTCTTGATGGCAGCATAACCGGTAAAAATGGTATAGTTTATAAAAAGCGCCACGGATTTTGCTTTGAAACTGAACACTTCCCTGATTCGCCGAATCAGAAGTCTTTCCCGACGGTTGTTCTGAGGCCCGGTGAAACTTATAAAACCACTACTATCTATAAATTTTCGGGCAAATAAAGTTTTTAAGCCGGATATACAGGCCATTAACGGCAATATATAAACGAGAAAGCAATATTTAATTCATTATGCGATTAATGTCATTTGTTTTTTAATTATTAATTACCATTTTTGCGCTCGTAGTCTTTCCGGCTATTCTTACATAATGCACCCTTATTTGATTAACCTCACAGAACCTGAAATGTTGGTACAGTTTTTTTAATGGAAATCTGTAAGCATCACTTTATTCAAATAATTTATTTTTTTGTCCTTAGCGGACAAAGAATTTTCAGACACTTAAAAATTAAAAAAAATGAAAACTTCTTCATTTAGAATTCTCGCGCTTGCGGTAATGATGTTACCAGCAGTTGGGTTTTCTCAACAAAACCCGGCACCTAATCAGCAGCCTTCTCCATGTAATTCTTTGCCTTATAAAGTTTTTCAGGGCAATGCAGACAGAACCCCTGTAGTGCTAAAAAGATTAGGGACTAGTCCTCAATTTGGGGAAATACCTAAACACACTGCAAAATCTGCTTTCGACCATCTGAAGAGAGTGTACAAAAAGAATCAGAAAGGCATTAAAAAAGAGATGGACGACATGCTGGCTGCTTTGGGTTACACTGGTATTAACGACCCTGCGTTTACCGTAGGTAGTTTAACGCCTGAAATCTTACCTAAAGGTTCAACCGGTTGGATGGGCGCCTATGCCAAAGGCCACAAATACAGCTGGTCTATTTTAGGCAATAACTTTGAAACCTTTAAGCTGAAAGCCAAAACCGGCGATTGCTTCATTTATATTATGAAAAAATGCGGTAACGCTTTTTATATACCTGTTTACATACCAGCAGGGCCAGTTGTTGAACCTACCAGGGTTGTTGACCAGCAGGTAAGTATCAGCGCGAAAGGTGAAATTGCCAGCGGAGACGTAATGAATGCCAGCAAAACCTTAGAAATTGTAGCAGTTAATGGTAATAAAGGTGTTTCGCTTGGCACTTATCCGGTTAAATACCGTGCTACTTATGATTACAGCGTAAAAGGTGAAATGGCTTATTCAAAAACTATTCCGGTATGTGTTACTGGTAATGAAACAGTTGCCCCTGTAAACCTGATGTTGCCTTTGGCACTAGATTATAAAATTACCAAATCTGATGTTACCGTTGGTGAAGGTGATAAAATCTACCTGAATGTTGATGAGAAACAATTCAAAAATCTGAGCAAAGCATATAAAACTATGGATGTTACTCCTGCAACATCAGCTACGCCTCAGTCTATTGAAAAGAAAGTTTTATCAGCAACCACAGCAAATGATGCTACGATCGGAACCACAGGCGCGTCTCAGTGTGCTGACCAACGCGTTAATTTTACAGGCAAATCTGAAATTCAGGATGGAAGTATCAAAACCGCAAATCCAAATGTAACCATCATTGGTGTTTATAAGAAAACAGGTAAGCTTGCAGTTGGCGAAACTCCAGAAAAATACCTTTGCCTGGGTTCATTCCCGGTTCCGGTTAAGTCTGGTTATGAGGTAGTAACAACGGGCTCAAGCAGTGTTTCTAAAGCGTTCAGAGTGGCTAATGCCAGCGCAACTACATTGCCTGACGTAGACGTTAATATCCCGGTGTCATTGACTTATAGCTTTACCAAACAGGATGTAACTGTTGGAGACTACAACAAAATTTATGTAACCTTGGATGAAGGGCAATACAAAAAACTCTTGAAAAAATATAGCCGTTGTTGCAGCGATGGCTCTTGTATAATCAAAAAATAATTTTGTTGAATTAAGATTCCTAAATTATTGATGGTATATACTATTAGAACTTCCGGTAACATCTCCGTTGCCGGAAGTTTTTCATTTTGAAATGAATAATCCTTATCGCCCTATTTAAAGGCTAGTAGAAATTTTACAAATTTTTTCTTAAACAGAAACCCTAAATAAATAATCAGCTAGATTTAAAAACAAATATTTGCAAAAGACTATGTAAAGCAAATGAAAAAATAACTTACCAGCCAATGTAACCTATCGGTGTAATACCGTTTAGCCTTAGATAACAAATGGCTTGTCCGCGATGATGTATTATATGATTTTCTAAAGCATAAAATAGCCGCCAGACAGGTATTTTATCGCCGGCGTAAGGTTCTAACTGGTTTAGCTTTTCGGGTTTAGTTTCAAAAATTGTTTTTTCAACCCAGTTGTAAAAGCCTTTTATCTCGTTTTCCAGCTCAATTTTAGACAGTTTGGCCCAATATCCGTTTTGCTTTTCTTTTTCTTCGTATGGGTTAGGTATATTTAGTCTTCCGCATAACTGGGCAGTGGTAAACGTAATACAGTGTACAAACTGGGTTCGGAAAGTAAAAGACTCAGGCGTATACTTATATTCCAGCTTGTCATCCGGCATTTGATTAAAAATTTTGAGTGTATACTCCAAAGAGCTTTTCCAGGCAATGGCAAACTCTTCTTTAAAGCCTGCAAGGTCTTTTTTTTGACCCTCCCCTTTAGCCAGAGCAGGCAAGCCTATTATTGAGGCAATTAAAGATTTCAGCGCGCTTTTTCTTGTTATTTTCATTGTTTTCAGACATTAAAGCCGGGAGCCAGCAGATGCTTGTAGGTTTCGTAGTTTTTACGCAGATAAGCCGCCATAAATGGGCATAAAGGCATTATTTTAAGGTTGTTTTCTTCGGCATATTTAAGGGCATTTTTGGCCAGCATGCTGCCAATACCTTTACCCTCCATAGCTTTAGGCACTTCTGTATGTGTAATTACCAGGTCTGTATCGGTTTGAATATATTCCTGAAAAGCCATGTCTTCTTCCAGTTTTATTACAAATAATTTATCCTCTGGTATATGCTTTACTTCTAGTATATCAGCCATTTTATATAATTGTTTATTGTAAAAAAGTATCAGTAAAAATACAATTTTTATTCTGATGAAAATGTAAAGAATACAAATTAAAGGTTTTTGATATTGTACATCTCCAAATTAATTTCTGGTTGTTGCCTGTTCAACCATTTTGTATGCCCCATTTTTTAAATTTATTGGTACTTTTTTTCTACATATAGCGGGTTTCTTTTTGTGCTTTTTTACATGGCGGCGATATTACCGTTGGTGGCATAATTATTTTATTATTTACGTCAGGAATACACTGCGTATTCGGCACTATGATAGCTTAAGAAGAATATATGAAAGACATAAATTATACATCCATGAAAACTAACTTTCCCATGAATCCATCATTAACTTTACGCTTCCTGGTAGGGGGTAAGTCTAAGTTTGTACGCCCGGAAGAGGTTATTTTCTTAGAGAGTAAAATCAATTATACCATTTTGTATTTAACCAATGGCAGAACCTACCTGAGTGCCAGAAATTTACAGGTTTATGAGAATAAACTTATGGTATTGCCTTATTTTTTCAGGATACATCGCGGTATAATCATCAATATGTTGCAAATAGAGAAAATTAAACTTGATAAACTTTCAGGGTCTGTTTTGCTGCAGTCAGGTGAGGAATTATGTATTTCAAGAAGAAGAATAAAAGAATTTGAAGCTAGATATAATGCTATTTAAGTAAATAGGCATTTAAAATACCTCACAAAGCCTCTTTCAAAACCAAAAAATATATGGTATTGAAAGAGGCTTTTCTTATTCTCTAAAGTTTCATTTGGTAAACTTCAGCAGGCTTCTATTGTGGTATTTTTACCTCTTTAATTTAGTGTTGAAGAAGTTATGAAAATGTGGGGAATTTGCCTTAAATACCATTGATTTGGGGAATATAGTGTTCATTGTGTGGAAATATTTCCCCTTTTGTGAAATTGTTTCAATATTGTTCAAATCAGGCAGGAAATTAAAATTTATAAATAGTAGAATATTAACCCCATGAATTGCTTCAAGTTTTGTGGTATGTCTTTTTTGCTTATAAAGCCATAACTAAATCCTGATCATATCATGAAAAACAAAGGCGTTTTATTAAGTTTGGCCGTTGCCGTAATGTTGGGAATGGCTTCATGTAATTCTGGCAGCACCGAC
This sequence comes from Emticicia sp. TH156, assembly GCF_002855535.1. NCBI lineage: Bacteria > Pseudomonadati > Bacteroidota > Cytophagia > Cytophagales > Leadbetterellaceae > Emticicia > Emticicia sp. TH156. Next base: position 3,985 of record NZ_PKRS01000002.1, on the reverse strand, counting down.
TCCAAAGATTCAACTGAGGCAATAAATAATGAGGCAATAGATGCCACTGCCTCTACTGATTCTATGGCCAGAGCTCAAAAACAAGATGTAGATGATGTAATTGAAATTGCAAGTGCAGGAATGATGGAAGTGGAATTAGCAAAAATTGCTGTAAACAAAGCCACATCGCCACAAGTGAGAAAATTTGCACAAATGATGATTGACGACCACACCAAAGCCAATGACGAGCTAAAAAGCCTGGCCGAGAGTAAAAGCATCGTTTTGCCCACGACACTGATTGACAAACATCAGAAAGTGGTAAACGAGGTGTCTGAAGAAACCGGAAAAAAATTCGATAAGAAATATATGGACACCATGGTTGAAGATCATCGGGAAGATGTAGACAAATTTAAAAAGATAGCTGATAATGCCAATGATGCAGAAATTAAGGCTTTTGCAGCCAAAACACTGCCAACTTTAATGCATCATAGAGAAGAAGCAGAAAAACTTGAAAAGATTACCGATAAAATGTAAAGTAAAACTTCAGTTATATGCCCTGGACAAAATCTGATTATCCGCAATCTCTGAAAAACTTTCAGGCACCGGTCAGAAACAAGGCTATTGAAATTGCAAATGCTTTGATTGAAGACGGTAGAGACGAAGGCTCAGCCATTGCCATTGCCACATCAAAAGCAGAGGAGTGGGCAAAAAACAGAGGGAAAAAAGTGAAGAAAAACAACACTTGATTTTTACAAAAGCGAAGAAGGCAGTATGAATTTGCCTTCTTCGCTTATTTTGTATCAGGTTTTAAGTTTCTTTTTCTTGGCAGCCGGAAACAATAAATTATTTAGAATAAGCCTGTAGCCCGCCGATGTTGGATGCAGGTTAAGATCAGTAGGCTCTTCACCTACATAATGTTGGTAATCTTCGGGGTCATGCCCTCCGTAAAAAGTCCAGAATCCTTTACCAGCCGTGCCATGAATATAACGTGCTTCCCCCAGCGAACGGTTTTCGGCCATTATAATTACATCCGGTTTTATGTATTGTTTCTTAAAGGCTGTGGTTTGACCCATAAAACCTTTAATAAGATTTAGATGATTCTGCGTTAGCATGGTGGGGATGGGGTCCCATTTGGCAGAGAACTGAAACAATGAAAAATAATCGTTGGTTTCGCTTACTCCTCTTTCGTCCTGTTGGCTGTCAATCGTTGAAAACTCCAGTTCATAGGGGTTCAGCACCAGCCTGAAGTTCTGAAAAGCAAAACAATTATCAAAATTCAGTTTTTTATCAGCATTGGCGTCTGCGCCATCGCCGTCATAAGGCGTTTCTACAATGTCTATTCCATCTGCGGCCAGAGCAATATCAAAGGTATCGGTTGCATTACACATGGCAAACATATAACCCCCGCCATTTACAAAGTCCCTAATTTTTTTAGAAACGGCCAGTTTCAGCTCTGAGGTTTTCTGAAAATTAAACTTACGGGCTATTGCTTCGGCCTCATGTTTTTGTTCCTGATACCAGGCCTGCCCGCGCATACGTAAAAATTTACCAAACTGCCCTGTAAAATCTTCATGGTGCAAATGTAGCCAGTCGTATTCCGGTAATTTGTTTTCCAGTACTTCTTCATCAAAAACCTTATCGTATGGAATCTCAGCATAAGTAAGCACCAATGTAACGGCGTCGTCCCAGGGCTGGGTGGTTTTAGGCGAATAAACAGCTATTTTGGGCGCCTTATTTAGCTTTACTGCATCCATATTTGCTTCGGGCGATGCAATTTGTGCTAATATTGATTGTGCCTCTGCGTCTGAAATAACCTCATAACTTACGCCACGTATCACACATTCATTTATAAAGTTCTGAGAAGCACTAAACATAAAACTACCGCCCCTGAAATTCAACAGCCATTCAACCTCGGTTTCGTGTTCTTTAAGCAGCCAGAATGTAATACCATAAGCTTTTAAATGGTTCCTCTGGCTTTCGTCCATTGGTATCAATATTTTATTGGCCAATACTTCTGAACACAAAGAAAACGCCAGTACAACTAAAATAAGTAATTTCTTCATAGGTAAAAACCAAATTAATTTCTCATATTTCCTTGCCCAATATACAGTTAACGTAAAAAGCCAAAGTATATTGAGAGGGGCTTCACTCACCATTATAGCAATTTAAAAAAAAATATTCATTGTTTGTCCAATTCTCTCAATCTGATTCGTCAACAGGTTGAAATAAATTTTAGAACCATTTAAAACTCAAAAAATCATGGAAAAATTCATGCTTATTTTTCGCAACGAAATAGAAGTTGAACATATGTACCAAAATTTTTCGCCTGAAGAGATGCAGGCAGAACTTGAAAAATGGAATACCTGGATTGGCGGTATAGCTGCTCAAGGCAAACTGGTTGCTACGGACGCCCTTCAGCCGGTAGGTAAAATTGTAAAAGGCTCTGCCCATTTGGTAACCGATGGCCCTTATACCGAATCTAAGGAGATTGTAAGCGGATTTTTACTTTTAAATGCTGGGTCGATGGAAGAAGCCATTGAGTTATCGAAAGGATGCCCGATGTATGAGTATGATAGTGTAGTAGAAATAAGACCTATTCAAAACTATCAATAGACTTGTCTGAAGAATCAGGATACGAACAGGTAAACCAATTGGTCAGTCATCTTTTCAGGCACGAGGCTGGAAAGATGACTGCTGTTTTGGCGCGTATGTTTGGGTTCGGTCGTATTGAGCTGGCCGAAGACATTGTTCAGGATACGCTTATGAAGGCACTAAGCGAATGGCGCATAAAAATGCCTGATAACCCGGCTGCGTGGTTATACAAAGTGGCAAAAAACCAGGCGCTGGATGTAATAAGAAGAGAAAAACTATTTGCTGAATTAAGCGCCGAACTAGCCTACCTTACAGGACCCGAAGAAAGACTTGGGCAATTGTTTATGCCCCACGAAATAGAAGACAGCCAGCTGCGGATGCTGTTTGCCTGTTGTCATCCGGCTTTTGCGCTGGAGTCTCAGATTACACTAAGCCTGAAAACACTGGGTGGCTTGCATGCCGCTGAAATTGCCAGAGCGTTTTTAACGTCTGAGGATACCATTAACAAACGACTTTACCGGGCTAAGGAAAAAATAAGAATAGAGCATATTAGTCTTGATGTGCCTGTAGCAGAAGAACTAACAACAAGGCTCGATGCAGTGCTTAAGATAATATATCTTATTTTCAGTGAGGGTTATAGTTCGTCGCATCCTAACGAGTTAATCAGAAAAGATTTATGTGAAGAGGCCATCAGGCTGGGGTTGTTATTGACAAAGAATCGGCTTACCAATTTACCCAAAACTAATGCACTGTTGGCGTTGATGTGTTTTCAGACGGCAAGATTTCCGGCCAGGATAGATGCCAACGGCACTGTTGTACTGCTAAAAGACCAGAACCGGAATCTATGGGATAGTTTTATGATATCAAGAGCCTATGAGTTTTTCAGGCAGTCTGCCATTGGAAACGAGATAAGCGAGTATCACCTGGAAGCCGCCATTGCCTCTTATCACGCCTCTGCGCAAAGCTTTGAGAAAACCAACTGGGAGGTTATTCTGAGATTATACAATATGCTGGCCGACTTAAAGCCATCGCCGTTTATACAATTGAACAGAGCAATTGTGAAAGGTTATGTAAGTGGCCCGGAGGCGGCACTGAAAGATTTGATTGAACTGGAAAGCCTCAGCATGAATTATACTTATCAAACTGCTAAAGGAGACTTATATGCTGAACTGGCTGATTCCGTAAATGCAATACATTGTTATGAAAAGGCTCTTCAAGTGGTGAAATCAGACCCTGAAAAGCGATTAATTGAGAAAAAACTGGCAAAAATGAAGGGTCTCTGATGAAGACCAAAGACCCTAAAAAAATATAAAAACATTAGAGCCTGTTTAAAAATAGCTAATAAAAAATAATAAGAGCATCTAATGCTCGCCGAAAAACACTTTCTTTGAAGTGACCAAACAAAAAAGAGAAA
>NZ_PKRS01000029.1:0-3420 GCF_002855535.1 Emticicia sp. TH156 | reverse complement strand
TACCTATAAAAGTCGAATCATAGAAAAGCGCTTCATGGGTATAAATGATGTGATAGATTTACAAGAAATAAAAACCAAGGTTGAAGCACTTTTGCTGGAAAACAAAACCTATGAAATAGATATTTTCTTTTCGCCCGGTACTTCTATCATGCAATTGAGCTGGTTTATATGCCATCAATCACTCGGACTCAATACACGACTACTACAAACCCGGGAGGGGAAATTTACGGGCAAAAAAGAACCTGATTTGATAGAGCTGAAGATAGAGAAGTCGAGTGTACCCATGAGTGTTACTATAAGCCAGCAGAACCAAACCCAGGCCAGTGCTTCTACTGATTACCTGATAAGCCCGGGTATTGCATCCGTCTACAAAAAAGCTGACTTGATTGCCCAGACTGATAATGTGAGGTGCCTGATCAGAGGTGCAAGTGGGACAGGAAAAGAGCATTTAGCACGCTGTATTCATGAAAACAGCGCGCGTGCAGCTAAACCTTATCTGGCAGTCAACTGCTCTGCTCTAAGCGACTCATTGCTTGAATCGAGGTTATTCGGTTATGTAAAAGGCGCTTTTACCGATGCCAAAGACGATAAAAAAGGTATATTGGAAGAAGCCAATGGCGGCACAGTATTTCTGGACGAAATAGGGGATATTTCACCTTATATGCAACAGGCATTGCTCAGGGTATTGCAAAGCGGCGAAATAATGCCTGTGGGTGGTAACAAGCCAAAAAAAATAGATGTCAGGATTGTTTCGGCAACTCACAAACCATTAGAAGAAATGTGCGAAGAGGGCACTTTCCGCTGGGATTTATACTATCGGCTGGCAGTAGTTGAATTAGCATTACCCACCCTACAGGAAAGAGGAGCAGAAGAGAAAAAAGCATTGATAGAATTCTTTCTGAAACGCATTAAAAAGGAGCTCAATAAAAAACAATTACTTAAGTTTAGCAAAGATGCCTATGCGCAACTACTTGCATATCCATTTGCGGGAAACATACGGGAATTAGAGAATGTCATTATGGGCCTATATGTATTCTGTGAAAACGAAGTGCAAATAAACGATTTACCTCAACGCTTTTTTCAGTCGGGCAGTAAGCAAAGGCTTTCTTTCAACTGGCAGGAAAACGAAAAAGATCTGATAAGCCGTGCTTTAACATTTTATAAAGGCAACCAGAACAAAACACTCAAAGCTCTGGGGTATGGGTCTATTAATACATTGAAGAGCAAGATGCGGGAGTATGGGATTGAATAGTAGACCTACCTAATAATTTGATAATTAGTTAGTGTATAATCATAGAATTCAAATTAGTTAAATCGTTTTAGGATGAGAGAGAATTATAGAAAAAGGCTGAGAGAGTTATTATTGTTTGGATCTAATTTCAAAAAACGCTGTAATTTGACAGGCTAATTGTATGTAATTCTGTGCAGAATTGAATTTCAAAATATCGTGAATTTTTAGAATATTTTATTAAGTTGATGGATCAGGTAATAAATTATCAATCGTCCTTAAAGAGTTCAACCACTTTTCAACCTGTTTCTTTATTTCACCAGCATCGTTTTTAGGATAATACTTTTTTAAATATTCTGTAAACTCTGTTTGTGTATTGCTGGTTTCCCATTCCATAACCGTGAGGCTTAGCATAGGCCATTTCTTTGTCTCCAGCATAAAGCCATATAAAGGAAGGTATGGCGGTGAGTGATACAGAGAATTCTCAACTAGTTCCTCATAGAAAGGCTTAATAAAAGCCGGTTTCATATCTCGGAAGACATCATAGGCAATACAGTGTCTGCAGCCCTCTCTAACCATTACAGCAAATGCTGGCATACCCTTGTCTTGAAAGAAGGTATACAAATAATCAATAAAGCCTTCCTCTGTAATATCACACACATCTTTGCTGTAAAAAGCGTATTCTTGTTTGAAGAGATCTAGTGAGAAATTGTCTGGATGCTTATTAATGATAAAATCAATAACCTCATTTTCTTTAGCTGCAATTTCTTCAATAGAGGGGCCGCGGCTTAATCCGGCCGCAGAGAGGAAATATCTGGGTTTTGAAAAGAGTTCAAAATAGTAGCTTTTAAAGAAGATGGTCTTGCGTTCATAGGTCACCTGAACATACAAAGGATAGGTTAGCTTGCTATGTAGATAAACCTGCTTTAATCGGTCGTTCAGGTAAGTTTTGTAACTAACTTTGTATACTTTACTCATTTTGTCGTTATTTACCCGTTTTTAGCTTACTTACACTACAGCAAATTACTATGTAACAAAGGACGTCAGATTCCCCCAAACAAGATGGCAGTACTTTAGATTTCCTCCAGAGACTTCACAAAGATAGTAAAAAAGTTATGATAAAATTTGGAATATCAAAACAAATTATTATATTAGCTTTCTGAAAGGTGTCCTTCTGCACGAAGGTTTGTGTGAATGATTTAATGAGGAGGTGCAAAATGGAAAAACTAAAACCAGAACAGGCAGTAGAACTGCTGCGCAAAAAAGGAATTGAAATATCTTTAGAACAGGCTGTAGCTGTTCTTGAATTCCTGCATTTATTGGCGAATATCCTGATCGCACAATATCTGAAAAAGCATTAAGGTTATATCCTATAATTAGCCTATTAATGATTTTAATCCGATCTGAGTATGAAAGTAGCTGATTTGTACATAAGGGTAAGTACGGACGAACAGGCAGATAAAGGCTACTCGCAGCGTAGCCAGGAAGAACTGTTGCGCAAGTATTGCGATATTAACAACATTACCGTCCGTCGGGTAATGTTTGAAGACCATTCTGCAAAGACCTTTGCCTGTCCGGAATGGAAGGCATATTTGTTAGAACTGAAAAAGCACAAAAGAAAGGCCGATGTGGTCTTATTCCTTAAATGGGACAGGTTCAGCCGCAATACAGGAGATGCCTATCAGATGATCAACACCCTGCGCAAATTGGGTGTAGAACCTCAGGCAATAGAACAGCCATTGGATTTATCTATTCCTGAGAACAAGATGATGTTGGCCTTTTATCTGGCAGCACCCGAGGTCGAGAATGATCGAAGGGCATTAAATGTTATTCATGGAATGCGGAGAGCTAGAAAAGAAGGGCGATATATGGGTCTGGCTCCGATTGGTTATGTCAACAAGACTGATGAAGCAGGAAGGAAGTACATTGCCATCCATGAACCACAAGCAGGTATTTTGCGGTGGTCTTTTGAGGAAGTAGCTAAAAGTGTATACAATACCGAGCAGATTTTCAAAATGGCAAAAGCGAAGGGATTTAGAGGAACTAAGAGTCTTTTCTGGTTTGCTATTCGAAACCCGGTTTATTGCGGAAAGATATTTATCCCCAAATACAAGGATGATGAAAGCCGCTTCGTCAAAGGCTTGCATCAGCCATTAATACAGGAAGATTTATTTTATCAGGTGCAGGACGTA
>NZ_PKRS01000028.1:0-4207 GCF_002855535.1 Emticicia sp. TH156 | reverse complement strand
CCGCTCCTAACTTACCTTTATTCGAATATCAAATTAAAGTAAAGGAAAGTACGTTTAATTTGCGAAGAATTAGCTTTGGTGCAAGGACTTATAATGCAAGTATAGGAAGATTTGATGGGGTGGATCTGTTGGGGGAAATCTTCCCAACAATTTCACCTTATGGTTATACAATCAATAACCCAGTTTTGTTTAACGATAGGCTTGGATTATATCCTGAATCATCGCAACCGATTGCTATTTGCCCAACATGTCCTAGCGATCCAAAGTTCGATGAATATCGTAACAGTGATGCACTTTTTACCTACGACAAATCGACGGGCATTGTAGTAAATGGGAATGGTCAGGAGCCAACAGTTCATGGCAAAAGAACCCAACCAATAGAAGCGCCAACTATTGGCTGGCCGTGGCAGGCTGATTTAGCAATAGGTGCTTCAGAATGGCATTTAGGAAATAGGATTGTGAAGGTCGCAAAATGGGACGGAACATATCGTTACCCTGGTTCTAAGTTATCCCAAAAGGAGATTAATGCCAAAGCAATTGCAAGACAACCATTAATTAAGAATAGACCCATCAATATTATTAGAAATGTTGCTTTGCCCAGAAATTTAGCTCTTAAAATAGCAGCTGGACTCAAAGTTGTTGGAGGAATTACAACATTAATTGGTATTGCAGATGTTAGTAGTAAAAGAGTTTTTGGTAATATAACCACCACACATGCTTTAACTACATTGGCAGTCACTGGAATTTCATTGGCAACAGGAGGGATTGGTGGAATTGCAATAGCTACAATTTACGCCATTTATGAAGATGATCTTTGGCATGATTATGACAAAGAAAATGCAACAAATTTTGTAGAAAAAAAAGAATGAAAGCAAAAAATCACTATTTGAGTGGACTTTACGAAGTTTTCCATTCAATTGGAAATCCAGACCCAGAGTTAGGTGTAATGTTTTGCATTATGTCCATGCAAATATTTTTCATTTTGGATGTATCTATTATTTTTCAATTTAGAATACCTCTGACAGAAGAATTAGGCAATAAGTGGATAGTAAGGCTAATTTCAGGCTCAATCCTTTGGCTCATTAACAAATACATATTTGGTATTCGAGAGAGTGTGTATAGCGAATATCCACCACTGTCAAAGCGTACAACGCTCTTGATAACTATATTGTATTTTACGGCTACTATTGGTTTTTTGTTTTATTCTTCAAAAAACCAATAAGTGTCTATACCTGAAATGAGTTGTCAAATTTAAGTGCAAGTATTTAATCTAAGGCCATCCAATAGATTATTCATTGGGTGGCCTTTTTTAATATATTACCCATCTTCGCAACACCCATAAAGTCTTTCAAACAAACAAATCCGCACGTAACCAGACTTCCAAAACTTCGATTGGAATTGGTGTATTTACTATTAATTTGAGTTTTTAAATCGGGAAAAAGAAAGTACATTTAATCTGAATTTGATTCGATTAGGAGCAAGAGGATATAACCCGACGATTGGACGTTTTGATAGAGTTGACCCAGTAGTAGCTGAACAGGAGGAGTATAGTACATATCAGTATGGATGGAATAACCCGGTTTTGAGGAGCGACCCAAATGGAGATTGCCCTGTCTGTTTTGTTATTTTTGCAGGTCTATTTTTTGCATCACAGCCGGCATCAGCACCAAGTGGTGGTAAAAAAGCAAAACAGGAAATTGCCGCTTATAAACAAGCCTATAATGATATGGGTTCTGACGTTGTAAGCGCCATAATGCCTGTAGGAAAAAGTAAAGCAGTGGGCCAAGCATTATATGCAACTGTTAAGAAGGAAGTAAAACAGGAAATTAAAGAGCAGGGGCAAAAAGTTGTTGAAAAGACGATGGCTGAGAAGACCCCTAAAGATTTTCAGGAAGGTTTTCAAAAATTATCCAAAGTAGAAAAAAGCAAAACAGCAGAAAAAGTTGGCGAAAAATTCACCAAAAAAACTGAAGTGCGTCCTGGAAGAGGTCCAGGTCAATCAAGGGCTGAATATGTTACATACAAAAATGAGGATGGAAAGACTGTTAAAACATATAAAGATAGCTATGATAGGGGTAATCAGTTTCAAGGTCGTAAACCTTTAAGAGGAGGCCCGGAAGGTCGTCCACAATAAATATAAAAATGAAAATTAGTCACATAAAACAGGCATTAAACAAACAGATATCAATGAGCGAGTTTAAAAAGCTTATTGAAAAAGAAGTTGATGATTACAAATTCTCATTAGCTAAGAAAGGCGGAAGCGCACCAATAATCCTATCTGAGGATATAGACTTATTAGTGGGCAAAAGTGAGATTACTGTACTAAGTCAAGCATTTATAAATGATGAACTTTCCGAATATCAAGTTTATTATATTATGGATGCGTTATTATTGTCAGATAAGATAGCGTTTGAAAGTGAGGGTTTTAAAGATGTTGTTGAAATCTTAACAGATCCTATAGTAAATGGCAGGTTAACAAAGTCTACTGCCCTAGAAATTCTTTCTTATTGCAAATCATAGGAGGGCAAAAAATGTCCTGTCCTGAAATAAATTAACAAATTCAAGTAATAGCATTTAGTTTAAGGCCATCCAATAAGTTATTCATTGGGTGGTCTTTTTTTATACTGTCCTACACAGAGACACCTGCGATGCATATATAACTAATCGACTCTCCACTAAACAAGACATCAGAAACTGCGTTTGACCCTTGGAGGTACAAACAAATTTTAGTCCTGTTTACATTAAAAGTTTGGAATAGATTTTATAGTTTTCTTCATCAAAGCAAACAAAGAGAACCTTTTCAATATTATCTGAAGCAGGCAAAAAGTCAAACACTGTTTGAATGGCAATTTCAGCGGCTTTTTCCTTAGGAAATTTATAAATACCCGTGCTAATATTGGGAAAGGAAATTGTCCTTACTCCGTTGTCTAATGCCAATTTAAGGCTATTAAAATAGGCTAATGACAACAAGTACTCTTCATTACTTTTGCCATTATTCCAAACTGGCCCTACAGTATGAATAACAAATTTAGCGGGCAGTGCTCCGGCATTTGTTATAACGGCTTCACCAACTTTACAGCCTCCTTGCTTACTTCGTATTTTTTGACATTCTTCAAGTATAGCTTTACCACCAGCCCTATGAATTGCACCATCCACTCCTCCTCCTCCCAGCAAAGATGTATTGGCCGCATTTACAATAGCATCAACCTGAATTTTTGTAATATCACCTTTTAAGACCTCTATCATTAGATTATTTTGCATTATTTATGAAAAAGTAACAAAAAGGATTATCAAATTCATTCAAACACAGATAAAGAGAGTTTTATAAAACTCGCAGCAATTACATAATAATGCTTTTAGATTTCATCTCTCTGCCATTGTTAACAAATTATTACTGTCAATGAATTTAATATTGAAATTAAACATATTGTTGAATTAGATAAAAGTAAAATGGTTAAAAATCCAACTGATTTAATTAGAAGATTTAAAGCTAGGCCAGATGTAGGTCTATTAAGTTCTATTTCGAATTATATTCCGTTGCTTCCAAAATTTAAATTGTTTTTTCAAGGTTAAAATTTGTAACAGCAATTAAAGAATATAAGGTAAGGACAGATTGACTATTTCAAATTTATTTGATTCTAAAATGTATCAGTATCAAATGTCAAAATTGGTAAAGATGGGAAGCCTACTCAAAAATCTTTAAACAAAGTATTAGGATAAATTTCAAAAGTATCAGGACACTGGACAAGAATAGAAGGAGCATACATTGAAAGTGACAACTTTAAAGCTATGAAATCTTATGCAGATAGCAAAGTGCAAGAATTTAAAAATCCAAATAGAAAGCCTTATAGTTTGACAAGTAATAATTGCGGTACTTTTGCATGCGATGTTCTCAATCAAGACCCTAACGTTGCTCTTAAGTCACCATCAATATATGACCCAAGACCAAACAGCATTGTTGAAGAATATCGAGGCGTATATGGAAAAATAGAATATAACCCGAATACCGGTGCAACAAGAGAAACAGTTGATAAATCTTATTATCAAGAAATCTTAGACAAGGTGAAGAAACATCTAAATCAATAATTTTATGAAACAAATTTTAAGCATTTTGACGTGGTTCATTTTTAGTTTACACTTTTTGCGAATTATTAAAAGACAAATATTTACTTTTTGAACCTATTTTTTGGTAGTACAATTCTTCAAA
>NZ_PKRS01000027.1:0-4550 GCF_002855535.1 Emticicia sp. TH156 | reverse complement strand
TTTTGAAGAATTGTACTACCAAAAAATAGGTTCAAAAAGTAAATATTTGTCTTTTAATAATTCGCAAAAAGTGTAAACTAAAAATGAACCACGTCAATCTGAGCTAAAAGAGAAACTATAAGCCCTGTCATATCTAATGAAAAGAAACAAAGCTGAATATTTTCTGGCTTAAAGATAATAATCTAATCGATTTAGATAACCCTCCTGCCGAAAGTACTGATTGGTGATATTATCAAGAATATCGAAAGTACTTAAACCTATTTTAGAACCATTAAGGATTCATTGAACTACAAGACGTCTTGCATGAATGATTTTTTAAACGATAGTATTTTTAATGTCGATTGTGATTTATTGTTAATCCCGATTTCAACAGTTGGTACCATTTCTAATTCTTTTAGGAGAGGTTTAGAGGACTTAGATATCGCAACAAATCTTTGGGAATATAAAGATTATGAACTTGGTGATATTAGAATTTTACCTAAAAAATCAAAAGGTAAATTCATAGCCTTTGTTTGTACAGTCGATGGAGATGAAGGTGCTTATTATTCAATCAGGTTGATAGGAAAAAGACTTGCAGAAAAAGTAACTGAGTTAAAAGTTATTAGAGAAATAGCTAGTCCATTACTAGGAACAGGAGCAGGTAAGCTTCAACCACGTCTAAGTCTCAATATCATGCGTTCTGCATTCTATGAAAACAAAAATGTAGAAGGTATTCGGTTAACTTTTTGCACTCCCGACAAAGATATACTTTATTCTGTTATAGATCATACATTAGACATAAACACACCCAGTGGGCAATTAGTTATTGAGGCCGAAATTCCTAATATTTATAACAATGAACTAATAAAAAGAATTCGGGATGATAAAGAGTTTTACTATGAATTAGCTGAAAGAAAATTTAATGAATTCATCCAACATGAATTGCCCAAAGATTTTTATAAGCGATTGGAGAATGAATTTAAGTCTTCAGGAATTACTTTTAAAGAATTCATCAATTCTGATTTATCTAAAGAACAACGGAAATTCACATTACTCTGTGGAGAGTTAATCGCTTACCTCGATTTTAATGCATACCGCAAAAATATCTGGAATAGATATCCAGATAAACGCGTATTAGCTAAATCTGCTGTCCTTCAAAAGGATTGGTTTCTGAATTTGATCAAATTTAAATTGACCAATAATCTTAGCTTTCTGAGTCCAAGTATCAGAAATGCATTTGCATATTTAAAATCCCCCAGTCATAACCTCACAATGCTTTCTGAAAACCATAGAAAGAAAGTTTTCGAGAGTATTTTTCCTAATAGAATTTTTAATGACGGGTTCGAAGAAACTGTACTGAGTTTTTTTAGAAGATTAGGAATAAAAACCCAAAAACCTGAAAATTTTGGTGCCCTTTGTAGTTGTATTCTTTATTTACCATTTGTCAGATCTATTTGGGATGAGAGCATTTCAAAGAATCATTTTTTTGAAGATAAACTAAGGTATACAGATTTATCTATGGCAAGTTTTCTAATTGAGCAATGTTTAAGAACCAATTCAAAAACATTGGATCTAGGTAATTGTGGGTTAAGAAATCTGGAGATAATACCTGAACTTTTCGAATGTACACACATAGAGGAATTGATTTTAAGTAATGAATGGGCTGAATATGAAAATGGGAAATGGAGGAAGTTAACCAGTAAAAACAAAGGAGATAGAAATAGTATTCAATCATTGCCGGAATCAATGAATGAATTGTCCGAACTCAAAATCTTAATTTGTGGAGGAGATTGGAATGATTATAGTAAGAAAGAATGGAATAGATGGGGTATTACTTCTCTTACCTCTGTTTCTAAACTAAAAAAGCTTGAATATTTAAACCTAAGTAACAATGAGTTGACCAATATAATAGGTTTAAAGAAATTAAAGTCACTAAAAATCGTTCACCTAAATAATAATAACATTTCGAAGGTTGAAGCTTTAGAAGAGCTGAATAATCTTAAAGAGCTATATCTTAGTAATAATAAGATTAAAGATGTACATTTTATTAGTGGATTAGATAGTATTGAGACAATAGACTTACACAACAATATTATAAGAGATTTAAGGCCGATCATAAGAATCATTCAGAATATTGGGATTAGTAATGATAAATGGAAAAAAAACACATTAAATATAGCGAAGAACCCTTTGGAGTTGCCGCCAATGGAAATCGTGACCTTAGGGAAAGAAGCGGTTCTAGGAATACTTGATGATATTGAGAAAAGAGGTCGCTACATTAATAAAGATATTAAGGTAATTCTGGCAGGCAATAGTGAGGTTGGTAAATCTACTTTGGTAAAATACTTGGATAAAGAAAATGGTCTTAAAGATGAGCATCTTCCGACTCTTTGGATGGATGAAAAGGTTATAAAAAGTAAGTATTTGGTTAATACCATTGGAGAAGAATGTTTGTTACACATTTTTGATTTTGGTGGACACGACTATTATCACGACACTCATCATTTATTTTACAGTACCAATACAATTTATCTACTGTTGTGGGATAAAGAAACTGATAATTTAAATACAAGAAAAATTACCCAGAGAACAAGAGAAAATTTAGAAATAGAAGTTGAAACACAAGATTATCCGATAAGATATTGGTTGGATTCTGTAAAGTTCTATACCAAGGATGTTGAAGCAGATAATTTTGAATTTGAAATTAGAAGGGATGTTACTTACGACAGTCCACTACTCTTAATTCAGAATAAGGTTGACAATGCTTCTAAAATTGTATTTCAAGAAAATAAAACTCTCAAAAATGACTATTCATTTATTTATGACATAATTAATATTTCCATTAAGCCCAAAAGAAATTTAGATCATTTTGATAGTTTGTTTTTGGAAATGCTTAATAAGATGAATATTATTGGAGCTGTTCTTCCTAAGTTTTATGAGACAATAAAAAATAGTCTAAATTCCTATGAAGGAGAGCCAGTGCAAACGTTTACTGAATTTATGAGTTATTGCAATAGAATAATTAAAAACCCTATTGATGATTCTCAAGCTAAAAGATTGGTTAAATATTTGGAGCAAGTAGGGCTTGTATTATGTACGAGTAAAGACACTGAAGAGAAAATATATGTAGATAAGAAATGGGTTATCGAGAATATGCATAAAGTTCTTGAAAAACTTGTGGATAGAAAAGGAGAATTTAAAAGAGATTATGTTGCAAAAATCCTTGGGACAGATGATAATAAAGTTGATGATCTATTATTAATGATGAAGGAATTCAAGATAATTTTCAATAACCCGTATTCAGATGTATATATAGCACCACTCTATTTACCTAAAATTCCTGATGGAAAAATTAAACTGTTTCTTAATGAAGGTCAGATTACATATCGAAGATTTGAATTCAAAGGATTCATTCATAAAAATGTTATTTTAAGTATTTTTCAGAAATTTGGAACTCAATTTTCTTCTGATAAGAATAAAGATATATTTTATTACTGGAAAGATGGATTGATAATAAAAAATCCAAATACAGAAGAAATTATAATGATAAGATTTCATCTTGGTAATGAAGATGGAAAGGCATGTATTGATATTTATGATTTATCAAAAAAGGGAAAACCTCTATTCAGAGATGAAGTACTTAAGTTCATTAGGGATGTTAATCAAGGCTATGAATTAGAGGAAATGGTTACATTAGATGGGGTAGATTATATATCAAAAGAACTGCTTGAGAATTATGCAGAAATAGGAAAGCATGTCTTTTCTGAGAAGAAGTTGTCAGAGCCTTTGAAATCAGAAAAACAAAAACTTTTTAAGTTAAAAGATTATATGGAATTTATTGAAACCCCTGTAAAAAAGAAAAAAGTGGTAATATCATACTCTAAAAAAGATCTGACTCAAATACACACACTTAGAAGATATTTACAACCATTGATAGATGCAGAACTTATAGAACAACCTTGGTATTGTACCAGTTTAAATCCCGGTGATGATTGGGATACGAAGATTAAGCATAAATTTCAGGAAGCTGATATTGTATTTTTTATGATTAGTGAATATTTCTATAGCACGAAATACATTATTGAACATGAAGTAAAAAATGCGATTGATCGATATGACAATGGAGAAAATATAAAAATCGTACCTGTGATTTTAGAATTTTATGACTGGGGTAGAAAGGAGCCTTATAATCTTCAACGTTTTTCAGCTTTGCCATATCAAGCGAAACCGATTAGTGATTTTAATAACCCCAAAATGGCATGGAGAACGATTACTGAATCGGTAAAAATGATGATTGAGAAGGATCTGGATCCGGGGAAAATTGAGATTATAGGACGAGATCTCGAAGAGATATATGAAAGACAAGTTAAAGGAAAGTTAGACAATAACTCCATTTAAAGAATATCAAGGATTTTCAAAATGGCTAAGCTCTACCAAATCGTAGAGAACCTATTGACCGCTCTAAAATAATTATATAGGCCATCCTTGATAATTGCATCAAAAAGATGAGATGCTTAGGAAATCCAGTCTGTAAAAGATTGGATTTTCTATTTTCAGGTATCGTAGTCTTT
>NZ_PKRS01000026.1:0-4783 GCF_002855535.1 Emticicia sp. TH156 | reverse complement strand
CTTTTGAAGAATTGTACTACCAAAAAATAGGTTCAAAAAGTAAATATTTGTCTTTTAATAATTCGCAAAAAGTGTAAACTAAAAATGAACCACGTCATTGTTGCATATTCGTTTACAGATATACGAACTAAAGAATAGGGGAGAGAAAGTCACTTATTTAGGGTTGGCCAATCACCTGAATGACACTATGATTGAGACCCGGAGGCACTGTAAGTTCCATGCCTCACAGGTCAAGCGGCTTATGATCAGGCATGGATTAAATAAATAAAAGTCAGACTATTGTCAGTCTGACTTTCTTTTTCTTATTATTCTACCTACACACTCAATAGATCTATTCATGGTATGGGCTATCTGTTGTAGTGTATATCATTCAGTTCTCAACTCCATGATTACTGACTTCTCACTTTCCGTGAGTTGTGGACGCTTAGAGATACCATGCTTATATCTCCAGCGTTGTTGTGCTTGTGTATCTGCCATAAGATTCTTAAAAAGATAAAACTCTAAACTTCCTATACTCAATAGCATATCAATTATTCACAATAAGCTCTATAATCTGATACTTACACTTATTCTTAGCGATCCAGCTCATCTGGTCATCATATGTTTTGAAAGACTTTGTTTTTCGGTAACTCATGAAAAAAGTCAGACTTAGGAATTAAAACGATTACCCTATACATCGTGAGGTATTGTGTGTGGATATTCTTGAGGTCTGTCGCACTAAGCACCAAGTACGCTGTCAGTTATACTCATCTAAGGGAGTTATAGATCTATGTTACCGTTAGTTATCTAAGATCTTCAATAGATACATTCTCTAGTTCCTTAACTACACGAGCACGAATGCTACTATCATTATCTGACTCATCGAATGAGATATATACATCTTTATACAGGTTTGTTGATTCGTGTCTGATTCTAATAGATACAGGATATACATTGTATGTTCTGTTATACTTACCTGTTCACTTGCGAGTATTCATTCATACGCCACATAGGTAGAATCAATTAACAGTTAGTGGTGATACACCTCGTGTACCTAGTGTGTCAAGAATCTTGTAGATCCTCTGTCTGTCAGTTCTAGTAGTAATCATTAGTAGTAGATATATAAGAATAAAGGTTACTCATTACTTGAGTGTTATCAGTATACGGATTGTCTACAGAATTGCAAGTCTTTTTGTAGATAATATACTATTTAATCTACAGAAATTGAGAAAACAAGCATAAATAAGCCATACTTGGAATATATCAGACTATGACATTTTATTGAAATAATACATAATATTGGTAATAATCACTTGATTATTAGACATTTTGGGTTATATTCTACACATGAAGTTGTACACTGATAAATCAGAAATTCAAGCAACCTATAACCGCAAGTTCTGACAACTACAAAGGCGGTTAAAGGATGAATTGAGAAAATTTGATTTGTGAATTAACGTAAGGAAGAATAAAAAGAGAGTAAATGAAAAATACTCTAACTCCCGGTACGATAAGACCTGTATGAGATTAGCGAAAGCTATAGTCAAAAAGCGTGATAAAGTTTGTCAAAGATGTGGGAGTAATAAAAATCTCCATTGCTCTCATGTCATAAACGACTGATCTGATACTAGAATGTACATTGATCCCGATAATATGAAACTACTCTGCTACTCCTGTCATATTGAATGGCGACATAAAAGACCAAAGGAAGCCCTAGAATGGTTTATAAGCAAACGACCCGGCCGTTGGGAAATGCTGGAGCAAAGAGCAAAGAGTCATGATAAATGATCAATACCTACATCGTGGCGAGAATCTACTTACAAGAAACTTCTCAATTGACGATACTAGTAAGTTATTTAATTCATTATTATATCTCAAATGACCTACTCATCTTTTGCAAAATGTGTAAGAAGTGACATTAAAAAAGCAGGTGAACCTGTTTACATCGAAGAAAAAGAAGTATTAAAAAACTTCCCACAAAACAGAAGTCTCAAATCAATCCTCTCGAATCTACGTGATTATCATGGTATCCATTGAACTGTAAGGGTCAAGAATTGTACGAGATACTTGGTATTCTCAATTGTTGAAAAGAAAAAGATAGTTGATCGCTCAAACTATATGTATACTTCGGACAGAGAATCGAAACCAAAAATTTTAAGTATAGATGAGAAGATATGGAATCTAGTTCAAGAAAATAATGAGTATAAAGAGAGAGCCAGACAAAACAGTATATACATTAAATTTATTGCAGCACTAGCTGTAGCCTGAGTCTTTGGATTAGCAATAGTATCTCGCATGTAAGGTAAGTAGAGAAATCTACTCTCTCTCCAGTGGTAGAAATATCACTTTACAATCTTCGCTAGTGGTCAGGCTATACAGAGTAACGTCTTCCTGCGTACTGATTACAGTATATAAGGAAGGGATACGTCATACTGGGTGAGGTCTGTATCACTGGAGAGGGATCCTCTATATTTATTATTAAAATCACACACCATGTCATTACCAGAAGAAGTAAACACACCTACTATCGGATCAGCAGAAATCGAAGATGGTCAGCTACAATCTAATGAAGAAGTAACTGACGAATCAATCGAAGAATCAACGGAAGAAGATGGAGAGGTAGAATAATCTACCCTCTTATTATTGATGCGGAGTGGAGTAGCCAGGTAACTCGTTGGTCTCATAAGCCAAAGATCGTAGGTTCAAATCCTACCTCTCGCAATACAATTGAATAATATCCATTATCATTAGTTATAAGAGATATAGAAACCTATATCTCCATAACCAATAAATAAATGATTATTTAAAGAAGTTAATTAAATTAATAATTATATCTGTAAATGTTAAAATGTTTTTAAAGGTCACATTTTTCTTAACCCACTTTTTGAGCTTTTTCATAAGAAATTATCTTTTCTTATAAATATTAAGCAGAACAAGTTTTTAAAGTTTTTTCAAAAAAATACTGAAAAATAATCCGTTTATTTTCCAATAATCCAATGATATTGTCAGACGAAGAACTAATTACAAAGTACGCCAAAGTGTGGTGTAAGAAGCGAGAAATCCCTTATAATCAAGGTAAGTCAGAAGAGCTACTTAAAGATACACTATCATACTGATGCTACGGCTTAAATACGAGACTTTGTGAAATTTGAGATGCTCTTATTAAAAAATTTGAGCCTATCTTTAATGTAATACTCAGATTTATAAAATTGTAAGAAAGCAATACAAGGAGCTTAAATATATATTAGTGAATCTTGGAATATTGAAGAAAAAATTTAATATTCGGGAGTTATTAGCTAATCAACACCTTTCATAAAAAAATTACTCTATTGAATGGCAGATTCACTTTCTAAAAAAAACCTTAAAGAGTCAGATATAGATTATATAAAAATTCTTTTAAATGACAAACTTAAATTATCTTCCGCATTCACAAATTGCGTTGACTGGAAGACTGTAAATGATGTTGAAGAATCTGTAGCTACTCAAATGGCTAATGAAGGTAAGATGCTACCTGGTTTTGATTATAAAGATGAAGACAACTACGAATCGGGTTATATGAAATGGACTAAAAAAGCAACTAGGTCATCAGAAGGTCGATACGATGCTGGATACTATAGCGGCGATTTCATGATGCTAGTTCACGATATATTATTTAATAGGTGTCAATACCAACTACTTATGGACATTGAACCGATTAAAACGATGCTTTACCAAGTTGTTTGTGAAGATTTATCTTATTGCAAGAATAAAAAAAAGGATGAGGAGGTAGGTCTAGCAATAGGAGTCTGTGAGGCTTTAATTGCATTGAAACTTAATACTGGATTCCCTATAGTAGCTGTGGCCGTTTATCTGACAAAAAAGGGGTTTCTTGATCGATTATGTCAATGTAAATAGAAAAATGCTTGAAATTAGTATGCTTACGCTAATCTTTAAGCATAACTCAAAAGTGATAAAAAAGTATAATGAGAAACCTTTAGATTTTCACTATTATGAGATGTATTGGTATTACAGGAAAATATAAAAGATGCGAAAATAACTGTAAATTCATCTATTGTTATCATCATCGTTTTCAATGGTGGGCCGTATTTTTAATTTTGGCCTCCTTGCTAGGGTTTTATCAAGACTTTATTCCTTTAATTACTACCGAAAATAAGAATGAAAACAAAGAATTAAGTAACTTACTTAAATATCGGAAGAAAAAAATAGATGAGGGTTATTTGAAGCTTGTTAAAACAGCTAAAGAGATTGAAAAGGACACCACTGAAACCTCTGTTATAAAAGAAAAAGTTAATGAAAGTATAAAAAAAATAACATCCTCGAAATCAGAACTAGATACATTAATAAGTGAGCATTTTTTAGCAGTAGAGAATGGTGATCAGGTACTAAGTCATGAACTACATTCAAAAATTAACAACTTTCCAAAAGACAATAATTTACATTTAGAGAGATTACAGCTTGATTTGAATCGAAAATCTTTATGGAAAAAATATTTGTTGGAATATCAAGTTTGGATCGATCAAATATGTCAAATGAATACTAAAGAATGTTTTGCTGATCTACGGCTCAGAGATGTATTGTATTTAGAGTATAAAAAAGAAACCTTAAAGTTTCTTTTAAGTGGGGGAGAAAGCGACTCTATCTATGTAGATAGTTATCTCATTCATAGATGTGAACGAAGCATTAAAAAACCAAAATATTATTATATAATCTGAGATGGTTCATTAAATCGGCACACTTATTTGCATAAATTTTGCAAACATGGGAGATTCAAAAAAGCTGATGAGTCGTCGTAGTTACGATGCTG
>NZ_PKRS01000025.1:0-4824 GCF_002855535.1 Emticicia sp. TH156 | reverse complement strand
TCAGCATCGTAACTACGACGACTCATCAGCTTTTTTGAATCTCCCATGTTTGCAAAATTTATGCAAATAAGTGTGCCGATTTAATGAACCATCTCAGACACGTCTGTTGTCAAGATAGGTAATATATAAAAAAGGCAATCCAAAAGTTAATTATTGGATTGCCTTACTATAAAAACTCTTACTTTAATTAGTCAACTTATTTCAGACCAAGACATACTTCAGCGTGGAAAAACTTTTATCATGTTATTTAAACTTGTTACTTCCGAACCATACTCTTTAATGTATTTTGATTCATTACCGTACTTCTTATACGTTTCATATCTATCACCATAGAAATACCATAGCCATTCACCTTTTGCTGAGTTTAAACTAAAAAACTCATGCTGGGGGTCAAACGCATGAAATCCATAAAAACTATAAATCACATTTTTTGAATTATTTTCTAAACATTTTGCTCCACCCAAAACTGTTTTTGAAACTTTGAACTTTTTATTAAATAAACTAACATCTGTATAGAAAAAAGGCATTTCATAGGTGCCCACTTCTTTATTGTCAATAATGAAAAACAGTTTTTGATTGATAACAAAAATGGAATCTTGCGGTGAGTTTTTACTATAAGTCAAATATTTAGTTTTAACTTTTACACTATTTGTACCGTTTGAACAAGTACACGAAATTACGGTATCTTTTTCGATTAGATTGTTCGGCTGTTCTTTATTTTCAATGTTTTCATTAGCTTCTTTTGAAGCAGAATTATTGAAGTAAAGTAAAAAACCAACTACAAATAATATTAATATGAGAATTATATAATTATAGTATTTCATAGTTTTAATTAGTTTTTGTTAATAAAGCTGCACGATTTCTCAAAAAGTTCTTGTCTAAATTTGACTTCCACTGGTGTTTTCCGCCAGGTAACGATGTCCATTTACCACTCAATGCTCTCAAAGCTGAATTGTACTGCCCAGATTCTACCATTTCCGTGGCACCTTTAACTAAACTGATTTCATAGGCAGCAGCCTTATCCTGACTTTCAGGGCTAAAATCTTTGAGCCCTAATTTAGCGGCATGGGATTTCCAAGTTCCTGCTAAAAATTGGTATGCACCAGCTGCTGAAGATGATTTCCCCCATTTTGTTATAACCTCATTTGGATGCTTGTCTAAATTCTCAATTTTACCACCACCATACTGAGTATCATATTCAGTGGGGGTTCCATGTCCTTCAGATTCTCTTATTGTATTTAAAGTAGCTTTCATGTTCAATTCTTCATTTGTTAATCCAGGTCTCTCAATTTGGTCTGTTACAGCCCATTTTATCAAACCATTAGTGCTTTTATCAAGTTTTTTTTCATCTACCACATACACCTTTTTATCAGGTTTACCATCGTTTTTTAAATGATTACCATTACTATCGTATATATCTCCATCATGCTGCTCAGATTGTCCAGTTTGCTCTATAGTCGAATAACCGTCTGACCAAACAGCCCTGTTTCCATCAGGGTCAATAAACCTTAAAGGATTATTAAAATTAGTTGCATAAGTAGAATGTCTACGCATTATATCACTCAGTGCATCAACCCTGTCCATTCTCCCAATCGTAGGATTATAAGTCCTTGCACCAAAGCTAATTCTTCGCAAATTAAACGTACTTTCCTTTTCTTTATTTTGAAGGCTTAATAGGCAGCACGTGTGTTGTCCATATAGGTAATATATTAAAAAAAGGCCATCTAACAAGTTAATTATTGGATGGCCTTATACTAAATACTCGTATCTAAATTTGTCAACTTATTTAAGGACAAGACAGTTTTCAAGAGAAAACCTCATTTAATTTCTGCAATACTTCAAAATTACTACTACTTATTTCCCAAAAAGAAGAATCTACGAGTTCTATACAATAATTACATGAAAGTCTCATATCTTCATCATTTTCATATCTTTTTAATTTTTTGTCTTCTTTGTCACCGATTATAATCACCTCAATTGTTTGATGGATTTTCTTAGACATTTCCAACAAATGATTCCAACTAATTAAATATCCTGATAAGGATTCTTTTACTTTTTGTTCAAAATCAACAACTAAAAAGTCACTTTTTGGATTAGTCACCGCTTCTATCCATAGAATTTTCCATTTGTAGTTATAACCATCATGTATTTTAGATAGTATATCATGCAAACTTATTTCTAAATAGTCCGCCTCTTTTTTGCAAAGTTGGATAGTTTTATTCATTGTTTTTTTTGTTTAGAGGTTCTGCAGAACCTCTCTTCATAGTTCCTCCTGTATTGTTTGGCACATATTTGTGTTCGTCCGGATTAGTATGTTCTTTTGGCCTACCGTGATCTGTGAAATCTATATCTTTCACGGGATTCCCATTTTTGTCAAATTCTCTTGCCTGTTTATAATCTCCTTTACTTCCCTTTTTCGTTCCTAATTGAGTATGTGGGCCGGAGGCATCTTTGTCAGATTTTGGTGTACCATCCTTTTTTCTAGGCAATTCTTCTTTTGGAGTGTAACCACTTTTTTTGCTCCCACTAGGATTTGCCGTACCGCTTGCTGAAGCTCCACTTGAAGCATTCGAACTACTATTTGATGAAGCTGCTTTAGATGTACTATTCAATTTTCTTGAGTATAATCCCGTTAACTCACCAGGTTTACTTGTGGACATTGCAAGCCCTAATGCTGGGTTATATGCACCTACTCCTTGTCCTACACCACTCTCAACTAGTTTTTTGATTCCTGCTCCAATTGCTACCCCGACCGTGGTGGCTGCAATAGCTTCTCCTAGTGCTGTTGCTCCAGCAACTATTTCGGGTAAAAATGGTAACGCAGCAGGAAATGAAAGATTGCCATCCGGGTCAATTCTTAAAACCGGATTATTCCACCCATACTGATACAAACTAAATTGCTCTTGTTCCTCAATTACCGGGTCAACTCTATCAAAACGCCCAATGGTTGGGTTATATCCTCTTGCTCCTAATCGAATCAAATTCAGATTAAAAGTACTTTCTTTTTCCCGATTTAAAAACTCAAATCTATTGCAAATGCGCCTATTTTAATTAAATTTTAGAAGTCTGGGTGTGTGCGGTGTTGTTTGTTTGAAGTACCTTATGGGTGCTGCGAAGTTGGGTAATATATTAAAAAAGGCCATCCAACAAGTTAATTATTGGATGGCCTTATACTAAATACTCGTACCTAAATTTGTCAACTTATTTCAGGGTGAGGCAGTAGAGTTAAAATACTTAAATCTTCACACTTGTTCAGAATTAAAAAAGGCTAATATGCTATACTATAACCTTTGTTGATGAAAACTGTCTCATTCAGTCCACTACCTGTAATGAGTAATCCTTTATATTTTTCATCAATACTATTTTTAGATTTTATCCGAACATTCCTTGAAAATTCCAAATCTGCTTCACCAACAGGACTAAAATCATGGGAGTCACATTTTAATTCAGAAATTACTTTTCTCCCTTTTAAAGTACGTCTTATAATACAATCATCTATTGGTGTTTTATAATATGACTCCAAAGCAAACACTTTTTTAAATTCTAGATATTTATCTAATTTAAAGTAATTATTAATGACCGCATTATAAAAAGTGCCATTATGAACTCTCTCTTTTATAATTATTTCATTTCTATTGTCATTATCAAAGTCTTGAAATTCAATAAGTGGCTCATACAAAAGACGCGTTGAAAACCCCTGTTCATTATTCTCCATCCATTTACCATTAATAGATGGCGATATGGTTGATACCCTGTCGTTTTTTGCATCGTATGCTATGAGGTAAAACCTAACAATGCTAAATGAATAGGTTTTAAAAATATAAATGAAGACGCTTGAAGAGTAGGTAACTTTAAAAACAAGGTTATTCTCTGAATAATCACTACCCTTAATTAAGGACTTCATCTTACTTCTAACAACAGGTGGAATTTCTTCTTTTAAACTAACCGTATCACTATAGGTAACAAAATCATTTTGACTGCGAATGATAGCTTTTGAAGGAATGCCTAAATAATTTGAAGCATTATTTTTATTTTGGGAATATACCCAGCAATAATTAAATATTATTGCTAACAATAAAGCTATGGTAAAAATGTGTCTATTTATTTTCATTTCTTTTTTGGATTAGCACTATAAAAAATAATATAAATTTCACCTTTTGCAGCATCCCCTCCCCCTCTATTGTAAAAGGGCCATAAGATTTCACAATTGTTTGATCCCAATATTTGTCAGAGATACTTGGCGTTTTAACATCAGCTTTTGATGCTAAGTAAAAAAAGCCTCGCCCCTTTACTAAGTCTTTTATCTGTTTAGGTACTTCCGGGAAATTGTCCTTTAAATGATATGGAGCTAACAACTTATCTTTACCTACTGCGTCAATATCATTGGTATGAGCATCTTTATTGACATTATTGTAAATATAATCTATACTTGCTCTTGCTTCCATTAATTGTTGAACTTTATTCATATCCCACTTTGTAGGGTCGTTTAATTCTTTTTCTGTTGGATTTAGTGTTTTGGTAGGGTATATGCCACTGGTTTCTCCCCAAGATACTTTACTGACATTTCCTTTATTGGTCGGAGTAACAGGGTTTATTGTCTTTTTTGGAGTTGGTTGACTACCTTGTAAAGGTTCAAAACCTCCACTAACGCTAATACTCCCTGTACTATTCCTAACACTCATATTACTATAGCCATCAGAATAAGTATAATCCTCTGACTCCATCCCATTGAGATGGTTCATTAAATCGGCACACTTATTTGCATAAATTTTGCAAACATGGGAGATTCAAAAAAGCTGATGAGTCGTCGTAGTTACGATGCTG
>NZ_PKRS01000024.1:0-5595 GCF_002855535.1 Emticicia sp. TH156 | reverse complement strand
ATGAAAATCTTTTGTGATTTGCGTTAGGTAAAATGCAAAAAAAAAAGACCGCTACTTTCGTAACGGTCTCTGAATAAAAAACTGGGCGGACGGCTAGTCCATCTACTTACTCTCCCAAGTATGAACCGGCAAACGGTTTGCGGCGAGCGTATCGTCAGTACCATCACGCGGCGCGTAGCCGCGGTGCGGACTGGGCGTCACAAGACCTCCCTGCTTTGTTCTTGATGGGAAGGGTATAGTGCAAAAAAAAAGACCCTAGTATTTCTACTAAGGTCTTTTGAATAAAAAACTGGCATCTACTTACTCTCCCAAGTATGAACTCAGTACCATCAGCGGTGCGGGGCTTAACTGCTCTGTTCGGGATGGGAAGAGGTGTTCACCCGCCCTATTGACACCATGAAGATCTTAATGATTCTTTCGCTAGTTAACTAACACCGAATCCTGAATATCTTATTGGCCATTAGGCTTTCATTATATGACTTTAATGGAGAGAGAAAAAAACAGATAAAAAAATTAGGAGCCCTCGATTCATTAGTACTACTCGGCTGGGTGTTACCACTTTTAGACCTGTAGCCTATCAACGTCATCGTCTATGACGAATCTCAATGGAAGACTCATCTTGAGGAGGGTTTCACACTTAGATGCTTTCAGCGTTTATCCCGTCCGTACTTGGCTACTCTGCCGTGCCCTTGGCAGGACAACAGATGCACCAGCGGTACGTCCAACTCGGTCCTCTCGTACTAAAGTCAGACCCTCTCAATCTTCCAACGCCCACCACAGATAGGGACCGAACTGTCTCACGACGTTCTGAACCCAGCTCGCGTGCCACTTTAATCGGCGAACAGCCGAACCCTTGGGACCTTCTCCAGCCCCAGGATGTGACGAGCCGACATCGAGGTGCCAAACCTCCCCGTCGATGTGAGCTCTTGGGGGAGATCAGCCTGTTATCCCCGGAGTACCTTTTATCCTTTGAGCGATGGCCCTTCCATACAGAACCACCGGATCACTATACCCCTGTTTCCAGCCAGCTCGACTTGTAGGTCTCACTGTCAAGCAGTCTTTTGCTATTGCACTCAACGCACGGTTACCAAGCGTGCTGAGACTACCTTTGGAAGCCTCCGTTACTCTTTTGGAGGCGACCACCCCAGTCAAACTACCCACCAAACGGTGTCCTCGCAGCGCGAGTTAGAATCCAAATAACCAAAGGGTGGTATTTCAACGTTGGCTCCCCGATGCCTGGCGACACCGGTTCTCAGCCTCCCACCTATCCTACACATCAGTTACCCGAATTCAACGTTAAGCTATAGTAAAGGTTCACGGGGTCTTTCCGTCCCGTGGCGGGTAAGCGGCATCTTCACCGCTACTACAATTTCGCCGAGCTCACAGCTGAGACAGTGCCCAGATCGTTACACCATTCGTGCAGGTCGGAACTTACCCGACAAGGAATTTCGCTACCTTAGGACCGTTATAGTTACGGCCGCCGTTTACTGGGGCTTCGATTCAATGCTTCTCTTGCGATGACATCCCCTCTTAACCTTCCAGCACCGGGCAGGTGTCAGGCCTTATACTTTGTCATTAAACTTAGCAAAGCCATGTGTTTTTGTTAAACAGTCGCCTGGGCCATTTCTCTGCGGCCTCATTGCTGAGGCTCCCCTTCTCCCGAAGTTACAGGGTTAATTTGCCGAGTTCCTTAGCTGTGACTCACTCGAGCACCTTAGGCTTCTCGCCTCGACTACCTGTGTCGGTTTACGGTACGGGTGGTAAATGGCTGAAGCTTAGCGGCTTTTCTTGGAAGCGCCTTCACAAGTTCGATTCAGCCTAAGCCTCCTCTCAACGCCCTATTCCGTCAGGACGTACTCACTCCAACGCTCCGTCCCCGCATCGCACCATCACCAGTACAGGAATATTAACCTGTTTGCCATCGGCTTCTGCTTTCGCATTATCCTTAGGACCCGACTAACCCTCAGTTGATTGACGTAGCTGAGGAATCCTTAGTCTTTCGGTGTGTATGGTTCTCACATACATTATCGCTACTTATCCCTACATTTGCTTTTCTATCCGCTCCAGATTACCTCACAGTAACCATTCGCCGCAAATAGAATGCTCTCCTACCCAAGATTTCTCTTGACTAAACTTCGGTACTATACTTGATGCCCGTTTATTATCGATGCCCGCCTCGCTCGACCAGTGAGCTGTTACGCACTCTTTAAATGATTGCTGCTTCCAAGCAAACATCCTGGCTGTCTCTGCAATCAGACTTCCTTAGTTCAACTTAGTATAGATTTAGAGACCTTAGTTGTAGTTCTGGGTTCTTTCCCTTTTGGACTCGGACCTTAGCACCCAAGCCCTCACTGCCGAGTATATTATATCGCATTCGGAGTTTATCAGAATTTGGTAGGATTTGACTCCCCCGCATCCTATTGGTAGCTCTACCTCGATATAACTCAACCTCGACGCTGTACCTAAATACATTTCGGAGAGTACGAGCTATTTCCCAGTTTGATTAGCCTTTCACCCCTACCCACAGTTCATCCAAAAACTTTTCAACGTTAACTGGTTCGGTCCTCCAGTTGGTTTTACCCAACCTTCAACCTGACCATGGGTAGATCACAAGGTTTCGCGTCTACCGCCACCGACTATTCGCCCTTTTCAGACTTGCTTTCGCTTCGACTTCGTGCCTTAAACACTTAATCTTGCCGGGGACGGTAACTCGTAGGGTCATTATGCAAAAGGCACGCCGTCACTGGACTCGCCAGCTCCGACCGCTTGTAAGCGTACGGTTTCAGGTTCTATTTCACCCGGGTACTCCCCGTGCTTTTCACCTTTCCTTCACAGTACTAGTTCACTATCGGTGTCTCAGGAGTATTTAGCCTTGGCGGATGGTGCCGCCGAATTCAGAGGGGATTCCACCGGTCCCCACCTACTCAGGATACTGCTCGTCTCTATGTCGGTACGTTTACGTGTCTCTCACACTCTATGGATGACTTTCCCAAATCATTCAACTTAAACATAAATCCTAAATGCAGTCCTATAACCCCACGCTTGCCGTAACAAGTATGGTTTGGGCTTCTCCGCGTTCGCTCGCCACTACTTGCGGAATCACTGTTGTTTTATTTTCCTTCGGTTACTTAGATGTTTCAGTTCACCGAGTTAGCTCCATACTCAGTATGGTAATAGTTCTTCAAACTATTGGGTTGCCCCATTCGGAAATTTACGGATCACAGAATATGTGCTTCTCCCCGTAACTTATCGCAGCTTATCACGTCCTTCTTCGCCTCTGAGACCCTAGGCATCCTCCGTACGCCCTTATGTAGCTCCTACTTTATCTCTTTTCTTCTCTCTTCCATCATGTCAAATAACTTCATCCAATCTTAACTGAACTCTTATCACCTACCAAGCTGTGCTAGCATGATAAGATTGTCGTCCAGTCTTAACTGACTTGTGGTATTTCTACCTCTGTTTCTTCGTAAAGAACTAAATCCGATTTTTAAAAGTATCAGTTAACTTATTTCTTGTGGAGGATAACGGATTCGAAGACTGCGCGTCCCGCCGTGACTCCCTGCTTTCAAAGCAGTACTCTTTTGTGGAGGATAACGGATTCGAAGACTGCGCGTCCCGCCGTGACTCCCTGCTTTCAAAGCAGTACTCTTTTTGTGGAGGATAACGGATTCGAACCGTTGACCCCCTGCTTGCAAAGCAGGTGCTCTAGCCAGCTGAGCTAAACCCCCTTATTCTTGTGAATATTCTGTGGGCCTGCGTGGACTCGAACCACGGACCTTTACATTATCAGTGTAACGCTCTAACCACCTGAGCTACAAGCCCCTTTCGGTGTTTGCAGTCAGTTTAGTCCGCTGTAGCCTTGCTCGCCACAACCACTACACTCTGTAAACTTCCGTTCCTTCACTCTATTACATAACTTGTTGATGAGAATACAAATGCTTGATCTTTCGTGTCAGTCGTTTTAATTTCCATTGTGGAAATCTCTAAAAAGGAGGTGTTCCAGCCGCACCTTCCGGTACGGCTACCTTGTTACGACTTAGCCCCAGTTACTGGTTCTACCCTAACGAAATCTTTTACCTTCCGCTTCAGGTCTACCCAACTTCCATGGCTTGACGGGCGGTGTGTACAAGGTCCGGGAACGTATTCACCGGATCATAGCTGATATCCGATTACTAGCGATTCCAGCTTCATAGGGTCGAGTTGCAGACCCCAATCCGAACTGTGAACGACTTTTTGTGATTGGCTTGCCATTGCTGGCTCGCAACACTCTGTATCGCCCATTGTAGCACGTGTGTTGCCCTGGACGTAAGGGCCATGATGACTTGACGTCGTCCCCTCCTTCCTCTCTACTTGCGTAGGCAGTCTTGTCTGAGTCCCCAACTTTACTTGATGGCAACAGACAACAGGGGTTGCGTTCGTTGCGGGACTTAACCCAACACCTCACGGCACGAACTGACGACAGCCATGCAGCACCTTGTTTCGGGCCATTGCTGGCTTATCCATTTCTGAATAATTCCCTCACATTCTAGTCCAGGTAAGGTTCCTCGCGTATCATCGAATTAAACCACATGCTCCACCGCTTGTGCGGACCCCCGTCAATTCCTTTGAGTTTCACCGTTGCCGGCGTACTCCCCAGGTGGATTACTTATCGGTTTCCCTTGGTCACTGACTCTCGCCAACAACTAGTAATCATCGTTTACTGTGCGGACTACCAGGGTATCTAATCCTGTTTGATCCCCGCACTTTCGTGCCTCAGCGTCAGTGTAACTGCAGCAGACTGCCTTCGCAATCGGTATTCCTTCTGGTATCTAAGCATTTCACCGCTACACCAGAAATTCTATCTGCCTTCTGTTAACTCAAGCTAACCAGTATCAACGGCATGTAAAACAGTTAAGCTGCTACCTTTCACCGCTGACTTAATCAGCCGCCTACGCACCCTTTAAACCCAATAAATCCGGATAACGCTCGCCACCTACGTATTACCGCGGCTGCTGGCACGTAGTTAGCCGTGGCTTATTCTGCCGGTACCGTCAACTCCCTTCGCAAAGGTTCTTTTCTTCCCGGTCAAAAGCAGTTTACAACCCAGAGGGCCTTCTTCCTGCACGCGGCGTGGCTGGGTCAGGCTTGCGCCCATTGCCCAATATTCCCTACTGCTGCCTCCCGTAGGAGTCTGGCCCGTATCTCAGTGCCAGTGTGGGGGATTCTCCTCTCAGAGCCCCTAAAGATCGTAGACTTGGTGAGCCGTTACCTCGCCAACTATCTAATCTTACGCATGCTCATCTCTATCCGATAAATCTTTTAAAATCTCTTGATGCCAAGAAATTTGTTATGCGGTATTAATCCGGGTTTCCCCGGGCTATCCCCCAGATAAAGGTAGATTGCATACGCGTTACGCACCCGTGCGCCGGTGTAGTATTGCTACCACCCCTCGACTTGCATGTATTAAGCCCGCCGCTAGCGTTCATCCTGAGCCAGGATCAAACTCTCCATTGTAAATGTCAAAGTTTGCCTGACTACTTAAGGTCTCGCATTTGCATTCTCAACAAGTTAATGAACTTTATTCATCCAGTATTACTACCTTCCGACTTGTTAAAC
>NZ_PKRS01000023.1:0-12016 GCF_002855535.1 Emticicia sp. TH156 | reverse complement strand
TGCAAGGAATACTACGGGTTCAGTTGGTTTTAGTGGAGCTTATAAAACTAATGGACAAGAGGGTTGTCCACCTAATTGTGGGGGGTATGGTGGTGGAGATCCAAGCACACCTTACAAAGCTGGCACTCATTTTAAACCAGTCTCTCAACAAAATGCAACTATAAAACAAGGAAAATTAGATAATTTTACCCCAGAAGAGAAAGCTGCGCATTTAGGAGTTGACATGGCGAGCGCTGTTGAAGGAGGAGCCGGTTTATTAAAAGGAGGTGCTTCTCTTTTAAAGAATGGATTTAAATTTATTAAATCAACAAAAGCCGCTAAGACGGAAACGCAAGGTGGATTGAATTTATTTAAGTTTAAAGCAGAGCAGACTGCAAAATCTGAAGGATGGAAAACAGGGGATAGAATGTTAAAGTTGTATGACCAAGGTTCTCCTAAATTAAATTGGAAACAAAACTCAGGTTTTTTAAGACAAGAAATGCGTGCAGGCGATCCAATATTTGATTCATACCACTTACTTAATGGAGATCTTATTCCAACAAAAGGCTTCTTAAATGCTGAGAGATATTTATTAGAAAGTCGTGGTTGGGTTTATAGTCCTGTTCAAAGAGCGTGGCTGCCACCAAAAAGATAAAATTTGATTTATGGAATTTAATACACTAGTAAAAACATACCTTTTGCCAATACTTCAAAAGTATGGATTTGAGGTAATAGAGGAATTTAAGAACATTGTGCGTTTTCAATCTTCTGTTATGAAAGTAAATTTAGTATTTAACTATTACGATAAGTCGCACCTTGTGGAGCTTGGTAGGCGGGGCGAAACATTATACCCCTTGAATGATAATGCGATTAAAGAGCTTTGGGGTTCTTCTGCACCACCTATTGAACAAGTAAGCTCAAAAGTTTTTATACAAAATCTTTCTTTATTTTTTGAAGCAAAAGAAGGTGTTGAAATATTAACAGGAAATATAAGACTTTTTAAAAGCATTATCATCCAAGAAAGCGAAAAATACACATTCGAATTAATTCAAAAGCAGGTATTAGAAGCTGCATCAAAGGCTTGGGAAGCTAAAGATTATTTATCTTTTGTAGAAAGTATAGATAAAATAGGCATTAGTAAAATACCACAATCTTATCAGTTGAAGTATAAGATAGCAAAACAGAAATTGTAATAAATTATAAAACGAAAAACTTGAGTTATACCGAATTTTGGGATTATTGTCAAGTCCGAATTAGGTTGACAGGCTTTATTGTGATAAAAATGTTTAAGAACTTCCAGTAATTGTAAAATTGTTGGAAGTTTTTTTCTGCAAGGTTTTTATATCTCGTCCTAAAATAAGTTGACAAATTTAAGTAAGTATTTAAGTAAGTGTACTTTGTTGAAGGCCATCCAATAACTTATTCATTGGGTGGCCTTTTTTAATATATTATCCATCTTAGCAGCACCCATAAGGTCTTTCAAACAAACAACTCTGCACGCACCCAGACCTCCAACACTTCTATTGAAATTGGTGTATTTGCAATTGATTTGAGTTTTTAAATCGGGAAAAAGAAGGTACATTTAATCTGAATTTGATTCGATTAGGAGCAAGAGGTTATAACCCGACGATTGGACGTTTTGATAGAGTTGACCCGGTAATTGAAGGACAAGAGCAGCTTAGTTTGTATCAGTATGGGTGGAACAATCCGGTTTTGAGGAGCGACCCTGATGGTAATTTACCTTTATTACCTTGGCTTGATGCGGTTGTAGATGTTGCCTTTGTAGTGTATGATGCCGGGGTATTAATACACGAAAAATTAACCACAGGGAAAACGAGTAAAGAAAACTGGGCTGCCCTCGCTGCAGACGGGCTTTCTATAGCTGTACCCATGTCGGTTGGTGCAGGGATGGCGGTAAAGGCTGGAATGAAAGCCGCTAATAAGGTTGATAATGCTGCGGATGTTGTAAAAACGACATCCAAAGTCGTAGAGAATGCTAATGATGCTGTTAAAAGTGGTGATAACGCAAAATCGCTTTTGAAACAAGGTCGTTCAGGGAAACAAGAACGTCTTAAGGAAATAGCTAATGACCCAAAAGCAAGTTCAGCAGACAGAGGTTGGATAAAACAAGATATGAATGAAATCGCCAAGGGTAAACGCGAAAATATTAGAAATCCCCCCGGTAAAGATTTAGCCCATGAAAGAGGACGAGAGGCCGCAAAAGGATATTCTTATGAGCACTCTAATTTGCAAGATAGGGATTTACATAGACAGCAACACAAACACGACAATTATGGTCGTAAAAATAAAGAAAGACCCTTATAAATATGAAAATTACACAAAAAGAGATTGAAAGCGTCAGTAAATTAGCTCCTTTTGATAGATATACTTACTTTATCAAAAGAGTAGCAGATTTTGAAAAAATGTATACTATTGTCGATAAAGCTGGGTATTTAGCAATTTCTGAAATCGACGCCAAACTACTAATATCATTATGGTCATCACAAGAATATGCTACGCTAAATATTACTGGTGAATGGGAACAATATGTAGTTAAAGAAATTACGCTAGAGGAATTTGAAATTTCCTATATTGATTTGATTGTAGAAAACAACTATCTAATAAATGTTTTTCCCGTTAATAGTAAAGCTGGCTTTGTGGTAGATGTTAATGAATTTGCGAGAGATATTTCAGACGAAATGCAAAAGTATAGTTAAATCTATCCACTTGAAGTAAGTATCAAATTTAAGTACAAGTATTTAGAATATGGCCATCCAATAGATTATTTATTGGATGGCCTTTTTATTAATCTTTAAATGAAAGTATGATTAAACTACCCCAACCAAATTTGAATACCAAAATAAAGAAAAGGAAAGTACGTTTAATTTGCGAAGAATTAGCTTTGGGGCAAGGATTATAATGCGAGTATAGGGAGGTTTGATGGGGTAGATCCGTTGGCGGATGAAAGAGAGTGGTTAACATCATATAATTACGTTCAAAATAATCCAATAGTGCGTCTTGATCATTATGGAGCTTTTGATGATTATGCACTAAAAGACGATGGTAGTGTTGAATTAACCAAGAAAACAGACGATAAATTTGACCGTTTAACTGCGTCAAATGGCAAAGAGATAAAAATTGATAAACCAACTTCCTCGAGTGGAAGTATAATTTCCCAACTTTCAAAAAAAGATGCAGACGGTTTTAGTATAGGTCAAACATCGAATGCAACAGATGCTAGGAACGTTTACAATTTTATGGATGCAAATACAACTAGAGGGATAGAATTTAGTTTGACTGGTACCATGGAAAAAGGAAAAGCCAACTACTCAATATCAACAAGTCATAAATTACTTTCTACTAACTTTGATTAGATAAATATTAAACCTTTAAACTTAATTTTTCATATCCATAATCATGATGGTCCATTAGACAACGGTAATGTGATTAGTCCGTCAGACCTAGATATAGTCAAATCTACAACTACGCTAAATAGTGTCGCACGTTCTACCTCAATGTTACCTAGGTTTTTTATTTCATTAGAAAATGGAGGGATGAAAGAGTTTTATCATTTTGATAAAAGAAGTGAAAACACAAAAATGAATATTAAAACTGTAGATTTAAAAAATATCAAGAAATATGACTACTATAAAAAAAGACCTTAGAAGTTGTTTTTGGATAGCGATAATGTTTTACATAAATTCCTGTAATCCATGTAAAGAAAAAAATAGCTATCTTAAAAGTGCTAATATTCAGGATAGCTTGGACAAAACAATTACTTCTGTTTTTACAAGTGTGCCTTATCCCAATTTAGTCACTGTATATTTTACAGAATCAGGGATAAAAAAGTACATTTTTGTAACTCCTCATTTATCTATTGAGAACATTAGAAGCAAATATTATTCTATGATGGATAAAAAACCGATAATCATTGGTTATAAAAACGAAAACATGGAAAAGAGATTTGCAAACTTGAAATGTTCAAAGCCCGAAAAAAAATTCAATTATACTGAAGGTAAAATGGATATTTATGATGGTAGACGGGTTGTTTTCGAAATTGTAAACGACAATAGTATCCAAGAGATAAACCCCTCTGAAAAAATTTTAGAGTTAAATGACTATGGACATATTGTGTTTATTCCACCTGTAAAAAAATGATTCTAAGCAATTTCTCATCCTGAAAAAAGTTGACTATTTCAAGTACGAGTTTTTAGTTCAAGGCCATTCAATGAACAATTCATTGGATGGCCTTTTGTTAAGCAGTTAAATGAAATGATAATTAAACCACCCCTGCCCCAAACAAATTTGAATATCAAAATAAAGAAAAGGAAAGTACGTTTAATTTGCGAAGAATTAGCTTTGGGGCAAGGACTTATAATCCGAGTATAGGGAGGTTTGATGGGGTGGATCCGTTGGCGGAGAAATATTCACATTTATCCTCATATGCTTACGTAGGAAATAACCCTGTTAATGCAATTGACCCAAACGGTAGATTGATAATTTTGGTTAATGGACATTGGAACAAAATTGCAAATTGGTTGGGTATGTCACCTGGTGAAGCCGGTAAAGGTTATTGGAACTATTTCGATCGAGGGTTCATAGGTTCTGTTACCAGTTTTTTTAAAGACCAAAAAACAGATTTTGTTGATGGTTCTTCAAGAATGGGCTTTGACCAAAGTGGAAGTTACCGATTTCGAAGTGGCCAAAAATGGGCAAAGAAAAACTATGAAAGTGTGATGGCAGGATTAGCCGATGGCGAAACCATAAAATTAGTAGGACACAGCGAAGGTTCAGCCTATGCTGCAGGAATTGCTGACTATTTTATAAAGCGAGCAAAAAAAGATGGAAGAGGCTCTGTGATTGAATTTATGCTACAATTATCACCAGACGAGGCTGATGAGTTTGATAATCCCAAAGAGCCGACAACTTACCGCATCCATGATGTGTTGGACCCTGTTTCACCTGCTTTCTACTATTTATCGGGAGTTGATTATGAAATGATTACTGCAGGTTATAAGAAAATTGGCTATAATGAAATGTTTCAATCGCATGGAAGGACTGTTACAAGATGGGCAATAAATCAGCTACAAGGAGCATTAAATCAGTTTATGCAAGACCCTAACGTACAAATGACTACAAATGCCGATGGTTCAACAACATACAAGCGAACTGACCAATAATTATTTTGAAAACTCAATTACTTTAAGGTCTCGTAAGGAGACCTTAATTGTTTTATTGCAAATTAATGACGACCATGTTTCATCTTTTTTCTTTTCAAGCGAAGTATAAAAAATGACATTTTCATAATTAGCACGATGAGACAGAATAGGTTTTATCATTTTTGTAAGTCGTATCGTTTCCTTAAAAATTGTTAGGCTATCTTTATTGCAGAAGCCATCACAAAGCGTAACAATAAACATTGCATCCTTTCTATTCTCTTTGATAGCGTGGTAATCGTGCCTAAATTCCAAGTCATCACAGGCAAATTCATTTTTTAGTTTACTTTCCAAATTCTTTTCTTGCTCAGTAAGTTCAATCTTTGGAACAACACAGCCATAACAAAAGGATAATAGCAAAATAATAATTATTTTATTCATTGTTTTGTTATACTAATCTATGAAAAAATCCAGCCATGGCTATTGGTTTCATATTCCTAACACATGCAGTTTGGCTCAAGTTATATTGTTTGTATCTAAATAAGTATTGGCTTCACCCCCACTAAATAATCCAAAGTTAAATTCAAAAAGGAAGGTAGTACTTCCGCTAACTATAATTTATCAATTTAAAAAATAGTAAATACTTATTTTAAGCTAATTTACAAATCTTTTAGCTAAATACAACTCATATACAGAAATTCTTTAACAGACGACTACACCTATTATGCCAACGGCGCTTTGAAGGCTGATAAGAATGAGGACATCACCGATATTATTTATAGTACCTACGCCAATCAGCCTGTAGAAATTCAGCTGACGGGTGGCCGATGGATAAAGAACTTCTATGATGGTGCCGGGCGATTGTACAAAACGAGTTATTCTACCGGTGAATACTGGGAGTATCTGGATGGAATGGTTTTCAAGAACGGCGCTTTCTATCAACTGGCAACCCCTGAAGGCAGGGCGAATTACCAAAGTGGAGCCTGGTCTTATGAGTATTTCATAACCGACCACCTGGGTAACACCCGTGTCGCCTACAAAGCCAACGGTACTGCGCTGACAAAGACTTCTGAAACAGCCTTTGACCCTTGGGGGATTGTGCTAAAAGATGTAGGTTTAGTGAATGGTTTTCAAAATAAATTTGAATATCAAAATAAAGAAAAGGAAAGTACGTTTAACTTGCGAAGAATTAGCTTTGGAGCAAGGACTTATAATGCGAGTATAGGGAGATTTGATGGGGTGGATCCGTTGGCGGAACTTTCAAGACGTTTCTCTGCATATAATTACGTTTATGATAATCCTTTACTTTTTGTTGACCCTGATGGGAGATTTGGGGATATTTACAATCAAAATGGTACTCATATTGGAAGTGATGGAGAAATCGATGACCGTGTGTATGTTGCTAATACTACTTCCAATACTCAACTTTCACAACAGCAATCTAAAAATTTAATTGCTATACATGATTTTGCTAGTACATGGGGTAATAAAGAAATTGGGTCGGGTTTGACTGAATTAAAAGAAGGACACAAGGCATTTCAAAAATTGGCTGCAGTAACATATGCTGAATCAAGTGAGAGATTAAACTCGCAAGAGGAGAAAAACGGTATTGCATCTGCTTCTGTCAATAATAATAACGCACGAGGGCCTAATGCCTCATTAAGCAAAACTTTGGGCGAAATTTCTAATGCCACATTTGACGGTAATGCTAATTATAGTGACTATATGGATTCAAGCCCAAGTGAACGTAATTCAAACTCTCAAATGACTGCTTCTAATAAAGCTGCAATCAATGCTTTAACAGGTGGCAAAGATTACTCGAATGGGGCTATAGGTTGGGATGGTAGAGATTTAAGAACGAATTCTCATAGGGCAGGCTTAAATATATCAGACCCAAGCCATGATATATTTAAAGTTGGAGATAGACCATTGCCAAATGGGAAATATACTAGACAAACAACGGCAGCATACGGACAGACAGTATTTATGAAAATTCATAAAGATCATATTAAAGGAGGTTGACGTGGTTACTAAAAAAACCTTTGTGATGATTATATCATTGCTATTTATCGGAATTAAGGCAAAATCCCAATATGATTTCATTGCCAAACAACTTATATCTAATGGTCAAGTTAAAGCGATTAAACAAAAATGAAAATTTAAAACAACAAATCAAGGTGGAACCTACTATTCAAAATTATCTAATAACGAATTCCCAATTTCCTACATTTATGATGGGAATTGTGGTAAATTTGAAATAAGAGGTCGTATTTTTGAATTGGGTAAACATTTTGAAGAAGGCTTTGCTTGTGATATTGACCTCAGAACGCCTGAAATGTATCAATTTTACAAATTTAGTTTTGGGAATAAAAATTTCATTGCTCTTACATGTATAAACAATGGAGCAAGGACATCTTTTATATTCATACACCTTTTCAAATTAAATAAAGATTCTGTATTATATTATCCGTTATGGTCTAGATATGGTTCAATAAATTGCTTGGGAGATTTTAATAATGACAACGTTCTCGATTTTTTAAAAATAAGGAGTAATGAAAAGCAGACAGGTTCAGACACTTTTAAGGCGTCTATAATGAGCCTAGATAGATCAGAAACTAATTTTAAAGACTTGTTTAAAAGTAAAGAATGGTATTTTAAAAAGGTTTATACAAAAAGAAACAAAATACAAATCAAAACAATAAAGCCATTAAATTGAGCGTGTCATTCTAAAATAATTTAACTAATTTAAGTACGAGTATTTAGCTTAAGACCATCCAATAAGTTGTTTATTGGATGGCCTTTATTTATTATATTGCTCATCTTAGCAACACAGTGAAGTCTTCATAGCCAGCAAATTTGAATATCAAAATAAAGAAAAGGAAAGTACGTTTAACTTGCGGAGAATTAGCTTTGGTGCAAGGACTTACAATGCGAGTATAGGGCGGTTTGATGGGGTGGATGTGTTGGCGGATAATTACTATTCTTTATCTCCATATAACTATGTAGGGAATAATCCTGTTAAGAATACAGACCCAACAGGAATGTCTTTTAAGGGTTGTGGTAAAGATGGAGAAGATATAACCCCTCTTGAAATAAATGGTCATTATGCTTATATCGGGACTTGCCCTACTTGTCCTAATAGTAAAGAATATGATATTTATAGGGATAATAAAAGTTTATTTACTTACGATAGTCCAACAGGTATAGTTTATAATGGAGAAGGAAGTGCTATTGTTACTGCTAGTCGTCAAAATAATCCGGCAAGTTCTATACTAGCTGGCGGTATGATGCTAGCAGGAGCTTTGGCTGCCGATGATGTTACAGGTATAGGTGTACTAGATGATCCAGCGATTCCTGTCGTTCTAGTAGGAACAGCTATTGTTGCGGGGATAACATATATTGGTTATGAAGTTTATCATAGTTACAACCCTGATAATTCTCCAGTCAATTATCATGTTCCACCCAAAACATTACCTGGTTTCCCTGATGCCAGAAGAGATAAGCCCAAAAGCGGCAGAGCCAGATGGGTATTACCAGACGGAAAAATATTAGAATGGGATTATCAACACGGGGATGTTGAAGTTTATAATAATAAGGGTAAACACCAA
Source organism: Emticicia sp. TH156 (assembly GCF_002855535.1). NCBI lineage: Bacteria > Pseudomonadati > Bacteroidota > Cytophagia > Cytophagales > Leadbetterellaceae > Emticicia > Emticicia sp. TH156. The sequence continues at coordinate 3,273 of NZ_PKRS01000023.1, read as the reverse complement.
GGTTCAGCCGATCCTGACACCGGTGAAATGACAAAAGAACCTGTACCTGGAAGAACAACTCAAAAATAAAATCTAATGGAAGAAGTACAAAGAATTATTGCATATTATAATAAAGAAAGCGAAGATTTAGTAGGTGAATATCCAATAAATTTATCTTTAGATATTTTAAATACTATTTTTGTTCCCTCTCCAGAGGATGATATTCATCTTTATTTCGTTTATGAAATAAAAGAAAATCAAGCCACAGTCTTAAAAAAATATACTAACATAGAATTTGATTTTTCAAATTACAGTTATTTTTTAGAATGCTATAATGTCTCGTCATAAATAAAGTTTTATCATTTAAAAACTATCCTCTTAAGAAAGCCCATACGATAATTTTTATTGGATGGGCTTTCTTAGTATGGGGACTTAACTCGTAGAGTCTATAAAGCCAATCTGGGCTATAACTTTGCTGGTGAAGTGATTAACGAAAAAGGTTTGAGTGAACCCATTGAGATACAGCTCACCAACAACAGATGGATTAAAAACTTCTATGATGGCTCGGGGTGCTTATACAAAACCACTTATTCGACAGGAGAATACTGGGAATACCTTGACGGCTTGGTTTTTAAGAATGGCGCTTTTTATCAGCTGGCAACCCCTGAAGGCAGGGCGAATTACCAAAGTGGAGCCTGGTCTTATGAGTATTTTATAACTGACCACTTGGGTAACACCCATGTCGCCTACAAAGCAAACGGAACCGCCCTGACCAAGACCTCTGAAACAGCTTTTGACCCTTGGGGGGTGGTGTTAAAAGATGCAGGATTAGTGAATACTTTTCAAAGTAGATTTGAGTTTTTAAATCGGGAAAAAGAAAGTACTTTTAATCTGAATTTGATTCGGTTAGGTGCCAGAGGTTATAACCCAACCATTAGGCGTTTTGATAGAGTTGACCCGGTAGTAGCTGAACAGGAGGAGTATAGTACATATCAGTATGGATGGAATAACCCGGTTTTGAGGAGCGACCCTGATGGTAATTTGCCTGTATTACCTTGGCTTGATGCGGTTGTAGATGTTGCCTTTGTAGTGTATGATGCCGGGGTATTAGTACACGAAAAATTAACCACAGGGAAAACGAGTAAAGAAAACTGGGCTGCCCTCGCTGCAGATGGGCTTTCTATAGCTGTACCCATGTCGGTTGGTGCTGGGATGGCGGTAAAGGCTGGAATGAAAGCCGCTAATAAGGTTGATAATGCTGCGGATGCTGGTAATGCAATGCAGAAACTCAAAAAAAGTGCTGAAACAGGACAAGAAGCGCATAGGCAAATCCAAAAGGGACTCAAAGAAAAGGGTGCAGATATTGAAGTACCAATGAAACTAAAAGATGGAACAAATGTTAGAAAAGATGCCGTAAAGCCAGACGGAACAGCTTTTATTATCAAGCCCAATACTAAATCAGGACAAAAATCTGCAGCTAAGCGGGAAAAATTAATGAGAGACAACGGACATAAGACTGAGAAGGCATTTTATGATCCGAAAGACCCAAAATATCAACCAAGTTCACCCACTTATATTGGTCCAAAAAAACAGAATTAATATGAAATTATCTAAAGCAAAATTAATAAAACTAGTAAAGCCTAAATTATTGGATTTAGGCTTTACTGAATTTAGAGAAACAACAGAGGGTACTCAAGGTTTTTTTGTAAAGAAATTGAGAAATGAGCTTTATTTATCATTGGGCTTAATAAAACATAGGTATTATGAAAGTGCTTTTACTGGAGCCTTTTACTTATCTAAAACGACAAGATGGGCATCCCTTTGGGGAGATATTCCCAGCGAAAGCTACAAGAGACCTGGGTATTTATTAACAGATGAAGAGCGTTCAATTTATCCAGAAAATGAACTTAATACAAAAGGCACTTATGACATTTGGTGGAATGGCAATGACGAGAAATCGGTTTTAGATTTTCTTAGAGTTATAGAATTAACCGAGCCGAGACTTTTGAATCATTTCGGATTAATACAAAAAATAGAGCAAAGTCAAGAGGTTCAAACACTTTCTAACTATTCAGAAGCGGTAAAAAAAATAGTATCCTCTAATCAAATTAATGGTTCCTTTTCCTTTTTACCACCTAAAGAAGTGGACGAAATACCTATTATATGGTTCAAGGCTTCTGAAAAGGTTTTAAAAGAAAGCAAAGGCATAGTAAACTTAAATACTGTGAAATTATTAGCTACGGACGCTTACAGACAAAAACAATTAGATATTGTCTCATCCTGAAACAGGTAACAAATTTAAGTAAAAGCATTTTGTTCAAGGCCATCCAATAAGTTATTCATTGGGTGGCCTTTTTATTAATGAGTTAACGGATATGATGATTAAACCGCTCCTACCTTACCTTTACTGAATACCAAAATAAAGAAAAGGAAAGTAAGTTCAACTTGCGTAGAATTAGCTTTGGCGCAAGGACTTATAATGCCAGTATAGGGCGGTTTGATGGGGTGGATGAGTTGGCGGAAATATCAGAAAGTTTTTCTCATTTTGTATATGCTAATAATAATCCATTAAGATTTGTTGACCCTGATGGGATGGCTTCAGAAGATTTTACTTATTCTGATGGCTCTGGTACTTTGAGTGCAAGGAATACTACGGGTTCAGTTGGTTTTAGCGGAGCTTATAAAACTAATGGACAAGAAGGTTGTCCACCTAATTGTGGGGGGTATGGTGGCGGAGACCCCAACACACCTTACAATGCTGGCTCTCATCTTAAATCAGCCAATCAACAAAATGCAACTATAAAACAAGGGAAATTAGATAATTTTACCCCAGAAGAGAAAGCTGCGCATTTAGGAGTTGACATGGCGAGCGCTGTTGAAGGAGGTGCCGGTTTATTAAAAGGATGTGCTTCTCTTTTAAAGAATGGATCTAACTTTATTAAGTCAACTAAAGCCGCTAAGTTGGGTAGTAGCACAATATATAGAGCTGTGTCTCAAGCAGAACTTGATGACATTGCAAAGTTTGGTCTTAGAATTAAGTCAGGGGGGTATGAAACAGGGAAATTGTTTGCAGCAACACTTGAAGAAGCTACTCAATTTGGTAAGTACAATTTTGGGTTAGATAGAGTACCTAATACTATTATAAAAGTAAGAGTCCCTAATCGTGTTTTGAATGGTGCAACTAAATTTGATGCTGATTTTATGAATGCTATTTCAATTCCTGCAGATCAGCTAAATTTTTTAAAAGCTAAACCTTTAAATTATAGTCCATGGTTAAGATAAGAGCATACATTA
>NZ_PKRS01000022.1:0-12308 GCF_002855535.1 Emticicia sp. TH156 | reverse complement strand
CTTTTGAAGAATTGTACTACCGAAAAATAGGTTCAAAAAGTAAATATTTGTCTTTTAATAATTCGCAAAAAGTGTAAACTAAAAATGAACCACGTCAACTAAGCAATTGGAAGAAATATTAAAAATGAAAACTTAAGCTCAGAGATTAAAAGGATTCGAGAAGGTTTTCTACTTAATAGTTTGATTCCACCGGTTTTTGAAAACTTCCAGCATGGCTTTAGAATTGTCGTTTACCCCAAAACAGAAACTGTGGGAGAAACTGTGACAAAACCTGTGAGAGAAACTGTGGGAGAAATCTTAAAAGGAAGTTCGGCCCTTATACTTAACTACATTAAGGATAATCCGGCAGTAACAAGAGAAGAACTTGCAGAGCTGACAAAATTATCTGTCAGAGGTGTTGAGTATCAACTGAAAAAGCTGCGTGAAGCCCATTTCATAGAAAGAATAGGCTCTACAAAAAGCGGAAGTTGGAAATTGAGGTGAAGTGTATGGCAATACAGTCTGTCGCTGAAGGAATGGAGTTACTAGTGGAAATAAGAACTATGGATAGCAAAGATGAAATTGATGAAACTGGAACTAGTGCAAAAATTGCACTAGTTGGCAGAAAAATAAACAAATAGGCACATGATGCGCTAAACTGAAATCAGATATTAATCCTTTTATATATGTCCTCTTTTTGAAGTAATCCAAAAGAGTTATTTATTCCTTTAAAATTTCATTTAAAATTGAAGACATTTTCAAATAGAACGTTCATCATTTACCTTTAAAACATTCAACCAACATTTGCTCTCCTATTAGTTTCTTCAATAATAGTAAGTAGTCTATTAGCATGGTCTGGAAAAATCCCAGCTACTCCACTCTCGTGATATTTCTTAAAAGGTTGTTCAAAAAGCATATCAGGCTCCACAGTACCATTTTGACTGAATAGTGTAATAAGTTGATTGATGAACTCTATTTGTTGTGAACTAAGTGGCCCATTTGATAAAAATTCTGAAAAAGCACTACGCGCTGAGTCTTTGTCTAGACCTAAAATTGAACGTATAAAAACACCAAGTGGTTTATCACCTAAAACCTCTTTAAATTTCTCGTGAGTTTCAAAACCACATTGTTCAAAAAGTAATCGGTCAAGTTCGTCTAATTCAAAAGAACTTATGGGCTGATTGGTATGTAGTTTATGAATTGTTAAATGATTGGCGTTATCATGGATAATACGCCTGAGTTTTGCATAATGACTCTCAAAATTACCATAATCTCCTATAAAATGTTCAGTTACAATAGGAGCTGTAAGTTCATCCTGAAAATTAGTGTAGAATACCTCTTTACCTGTGCTTTGCTCTAATAATTTGTTTAATTCCCGAATTTCAAGTCTTACTTTTTCAAGACCGGAGATTGAGATTTCTGCCCAGAACTCTGTCTGGAGAACACTTCTTAAAGTTTCTTTTTTTCTGGCTATAGTAGGCACAGTATCGGTTTTTCGAAGTAATTCGGAAGCTATCGTCTGTAACTTCTCTATATAGTTTGCTTGTGTTCCCTCACTTCGCAGAATGGCAAGCTGCAGCTTAGCCATCAAAAGGTCAAATCGCTTTATTTGCTCATGCGTTTCCTCGTCATGTACTAAAGGAGCCACATGTTCTGCCAACTCGCTTACCTGACTTGCTTTAATAGAACTCCAGTTACCTAAGTTGCCATAATACTCTACTTGCCTGAGATGAAGTGTTACTTCAAAACCCCTTTTCTCAAGGCTTGCCAGGCTTGCAACCTGTTGCTGAAGCATCTGAACCAATGATTTTGCCAATTCAAAGTCTTCACTTTCTGGTAATGTATTTGTTTGGGTATGCAATAGATAAAGCATTTCTACTCTGGTATTGAAGAGGCTTTCACTCAACGATTTGGCTTTCCCGGGAATAACTCCCTGAGGATTCATATCAAAAAAGTCAAATACATTGCAAACATCAAACACATAAAAGTCTTTTTTATCATCATCGGGGCCAAAAAGGTCTTTACATAGACGTGTGCCTCTACCCAGCATCTGCCAGAATTTAGCTGCCGAATAAACAGGTTTAAAAAATACCAGATTAACAATTTCGGGTACATCAATACCTGTATCAAGCATATCAACCGATATGGCGATTTGTGGATAGCGGTCTTTTATTTTAAATTCTAAGATACTTCCCTCTGCATTCTTATCGTAGTTGTCTATAATCTTCGCAAAATCTTTTACCTCGCCCTTTTTATAGTGAGGATACAAATCATAAAATCTTTTATGAATAAATTCGGCATGTTTATGATTTCGGGCAAAAATAATAGTCTTACCCAGCTTCTCGTTTCCGGCTACTTTATGCCCATGCTCCATCAATGACTGCCATACTTTATCAACCGTATCCCGATTAAACAACCACTGATTAATGGCCCCTGAATCTATCTCATCAATTATCTCTCCGGTGGCCGGGTCATAGAACTTGCGCTCCCATTCTCTTTTCTCTTCCTCCGACAAACTATTGTATCGGATACCCTGCATCGGGAATTTCAATGAGAGTTTTACTTTCTTGATAGGCACCAGATAATTATCAGCTACGGCTGTAGTATATTCGTAAGCGTCGGTTGGCTCGCCCTGGGCATGATTAAACAGCGCATAAGTATCTCTGTCAGTTTCGTTTTTAGGGGTAGCTGTAAGGCCCAGATAGAAAGCATCAAAATACTCAAATATCGCTCCGTATTTATCATAGATAGAACGGTGTGCCTCGTCTATAATAATAAGGTCGAAATGACCTACTCCATAATAACGTTTGTTCTCTCTATAATCTTCATCAATTCTGTTCAGAATAGTCTGATAAGTCGAGAATACAACCCTTGCACTTCCTTCATCAACAGTTTTGGTCAGGTCTATTCCTGTCAGATTAGGCAGATACTCATTATAATTCTTAAATGCCTGAGTTACCAATGCATTTCTATCGGCCAGAAATAAAATTCTTTTAGCCCATTGGGCTTTAGTCAGTAAATCAACTATAGCAGCCGATACCCGTGTTTTCCCGGTTCCGGTAGCCATTACCAACAAGGCTTTGCGTTGGTTTTCTGTCTCAAAACGCTCAGCTACTCTTCTGATAGCCCGTTCCTGATAATATCGGTTAGCAATCGCCTGATTTACTTTTTGTTCACTCAATTTTTTACGCTGCGTTTTTCTTATCATCAACCTTTGCAGCTCTTCCTGATTCAGAAAACCATATACTTTACGGGGAGCATACTGTGTATCGTCCCACAAGTAGGTATCATAGCCATTGGTATAAAAAATAATGGGTCGTTGCCCATATACCTCTTGCAACGCATCAGCATAATTCTTGGCCTGGCTACGTCCTCTTTCTACAGCCACACTGGTACGTTTGGCTTCAACTATACCCAATGGTTTACCGTCATTTCCCCACAAGACATAGTCAATCTTCAACTTAGCTTTCACGCCTGTCGCCTCGTCAATAGCCATTGTGATAAACTCCTGCATATTGGGCGCATCCACTTTCCAGCCTGTTTCTCTGAGCATCACATCAATATACAACTTGCGGGTTTCAGCTTCAGATAAAACCGCTGGAGCAGGCACAATACCATTATTGTTGCTCAATTGCTCATAATGTGTCAATTGTGCCCTTACTTTAGCCAGTTCTTCTTCTTTTTCGCTTAGTTCGGCTTCTCTGCGTTGTAGCTCAATATGCTTCTCGGCGGCTTCTTGCTTTATTTTCTCTACTTCTTTAGCTAATAATGTATTGCCCGAGCGTGGAATAAAGCTTTCATCAAAAAGCCTGAAAGCTTTTACTTCCCTCGACGACGAGAACGTTCTTACTACTGTATGCGAAAATCTGAACAGATATTTTACCGAGGCCATCACCTCCTCACTACGCAGTTGCATACTGGCATGGGCGGCATCATTGCCAATTTTTTTTATGAACGACAACTCTCTGCCAAATTCCTTTCCCCAGGTTTGCTGAAAGCTTTTTTCCCAGATTAAATCATTCAGATTAAACTGGTCTTTATTGGGTAACTCCAGGTCGGCATCATGGTCATATAACCACGTCAGTATTTCCTCCAGGGCTTTCCGGCACAAAATAGCGGCAACCGTTGGCTCTGTATAGACATAGCTTTCGGCTTTTTGTGCGTTTTCATAGATATACGCCCATTCGTCGGTCAGGAAAGAGAAATTTGATTGAGTCATTACTGTATTGTTATAGGTCAACAGCTAATAATTTTTCAAGCTCGGCCAGATTTACCTGCCGTGCTTTATCGATATCTTTGATGCGCTGAATAATCACCCCAGATGCTTCATAGTGTTTTTCTTCGTGTACTACTTCTTTATATCGGTTTAAACTCAGGTCATAATTATTGGCTCTTATTTCCGCCACAGGCACCAGAAACGACTGGTCAATCCTTTGTCGACTGGCCTCGCTTTCCATTTGGTGGTAGCGTGCGATAATATCCGGTATATCATTATTACCGGGTGTTTCCTGGCGTTTATCATCCAGACTATACCCATCAGCCTGCATATCATAAAACCAGACGTTGTCTGTTCCGCCGGAATTCGTTTTTGTAAAAATCAGAATGGCCGTGCTTACTCCGGCATAAGGTTTGAAAACCCCCGAAGGCATCGAAATAACTGCTTTTAACTGATGCCCGTCTATAATTTCTTTACGTATCTGCACATGGGCATTTGATGAGCCAAACAAAACGCCATCGGGTACAATTACGGCGGCTCTTCCACCAATTTTCAAGCCTCTCAGCATAAGCCCTAAAAATAACAGTTCTGTTTTTTTAGAATTTACTATCGACAGAATATTTTTCTCAACGGCTTCATGGTCAAGGCTGCCTTTAAAGGGTGGATTAGCCATTACTAGCGTAGCTATATCGAAAAACCCTGCATTAGCTTCCGAAAGCGCATCTACATCTTTCAGTTTCGGGTTTTCTATGCCATGCATAGTCATATTCATGGCACCGATGCGTATCATGGTGGCATCAAACTCGGTACCGATAAACATCTCTTCGTTAAAATGCTTTCTGAACGCCGCATCTGTCAACCTATCCTGATATTTTTCCTGCACATACTCAGCCGACGCTACCAGAAAACCACAACTACCTGCGGCAGGGTCGCATATCACATCCTGCGGTAGCGGCTGCATCATTTCAACCATCATTTTAATAATATGCCGGGGTGTACGAAACTGGCCATTGGTACCCGAAGTAGCAATTTTAGACAACAGGTATTCATACACATCACCTTTGGTATCACGGGAGGTCATTTCTACATCATCGAGCAAATCTATTACCTGTGCTAATACCCTGGCTGTTGGAATCAGAAAAGTCGCCCCTTTCATGAAACGACTAAAGGCATTATCCTGACCCAGATTTTTGATAAAATTAAAAACACCCTCCGGCTTCGTAAAATGCTCAAATAAGTCCTCCGGCTCACGGTCTTTAAACCTGCTCCAACGCAAATCGGCATTGGTTTTATCATAGATGGGCGCATCAATAGGTTTACCTAATAAATTCGCCTTATGTTCTTTAGCAGTTTGTAGTTCATCAAGTCTTTTAATGAATAATAAATAAGTGATTTGTTCAATCACTGTCAATGGATTCGATACCCCACCCGTCCAAAAAGCATTCCAAACCTTATCTATTTGTGTACGTTTTTCTCCTGTAAGCATAAATAAACTTAAATTTTATCGCTGTATTTTTCTATAAGCAATTTATTAGACCAGGCAAAAATTTCTATTAATGCCTTAAGGCATGCAGAAAAGGAACTTAAAGTATATTCGTTTCTATAAGAATGCGAAAATGTGCTTGCTACATTTTTAACAAACTCAAAATAATATTTAATATGATGAGTTTTCGGAATAACAGAATCAGTTTTAAAAGGTATAACTCTAACTACATCATTACCATACTTTATTTCTGTACGTAATCCCATAAGTATTTTGATTGACCAATCGAAATTAACAGAACCATTTTCCCTAATGACATCATTTGGTAATAATCTAATATCATCTATCTGATTAAATCTTTTCAATAATGATTCAAAAAGTATTCTAACGGTATTGAAATCCTCGTTCTTTATGTTATTTGCTTCATCCTTTTTAATTAGGTTTAATAAGCTATTTTCCTCTGAAGTGCTTAAAATTTTATTAGTGAAAATTTCCCAAGCTTTGTTATATCTTTGTTTTATTTTAACATTAGGTTTTTCTTTAACTATATCTTTTATTTTTTCATACAATTCCTCTATGTTAGGTTTCTTAACTATAGCCCTAATATTGCCATCATCTTCGTATAATGCTTTAATATTATCATAATAGCCAGTGTAAACTACTATTGGGTAATCTTTACCCCTCCCTCGCTGCTCACTTAACCAACTGATTGCTTTTGTTAAGTGGCTAGGGTCATCTGTTCTAGAGTCAATAGTCCTTTGACCCATTCCATCCAAAATTATGACATCGTAACTATCCCCACCAATTTCAATTTCGTTTTGAGCATTATCCCAAGTTTGAATTGGGACAACTAAAATGCCATTTGTATATGCAAATTCTACACTTGTATTTATTTCTTTTTCGCTTTGAAAAATATCATCACTCCATAAAGCCTTTATCATAATTTTTCTTTATTAATTGTTGGTAAAATTATTCTTAAATATACTCCTGATTTAAATGTAATTTCCTTGCTTTCTGCTTTAGCATCTTTGCTCAAAAAAGGGTAATTTCTATACGCTGGAATTGAAATAATTTTACCTTTATTAATATTCTCTAGAATTCCTTCATGTATTTCAACAGTGCGGCTTAATAAATAGCCACCAATACCTGAACCTTGACTATTAGATTTAATACCAAATGATTTATAATCACTAAAACTGAAGTTATCTGAAAATCCTTTCCCATTATCAACCATCTCTAATATTATGTCTTTTCCATCTTCGGTTTTATAAATATTAAAAGCTATAATCTTGTTATTAACTGTTTCATCGAAGCCATGTACTAAAGAGTTACGTATAAAATTGCTTATTATGTTACTAAAACTGTTTTTGTCTATTTCACATTCAATTTTTGATTTTCCATCAAAATTGAATGAATATGAAATATGTATATCTTTTAATTCATCCTTAAATGACTCAGTATTAGTTTTTATTAATTCCTGTAATAAAACTTTCTCTTTTTTGATTTTGCTCTTATCTAAATCAATAAGACTTTGAATATTATCAAATAATTTAGTAGCCGTAATTATCACCTCATCAATATGTTCAAAAGCTTCTTTTACTTTTCTACTATAAGGCAGATTCGTCAATTTATCCTCCCAGGAAAAGGTTTGAGTACTGACATTCTTCTTATTCAAATATGCTTTAATATTACCTACTTCTTGCTTAAGTGGTTGTAATATTTGCCCTCTTAACTCATGTTGCAGAGATGACAATATTGTAATTTCAACCTCATCTGATTTTCTTTTTTCATCACTAATTATTCTTTCAGTATTAACTACAGCTTCTTTATAGTATTCGTTTAAATATTCTTTCTGTTCAGCTAAAGGTAAAAATTTAATTTTCACATCAAGAAAGTCTTTTTTTGTAAAATAAGGTTGAGCAAGTCCTTTCCTGATTCTTTTCAACTGTTTAATTACATATTCCTGATTTAGTTGTGAAATTAAAAACTCAGCTAAAACCTCATTATTAGCAAATAATGCCATTACATTACTGCTTATAATAATTGGTCTTTTACCATCAAAATATGTAACCTTAAGTTTATTCCCTATTTTAGCTATTAAAATGGCTTCATCATAAATTAGTTCTTTTATGAATTTACCTTCACTATCTACGATGTATTTGTCTACACTATCTAAATTTAAATTATAATTAGATATTGAATCTGATAAGTCTTTTATTGTAATTAAAGGAATCGGGTTACTTTCAATAACATATTGTCTTTTTATCGCTAGTGTATCAATTCCAGGCTTACCTGATTTCGAGGTATTAATAAGACTCTTAATCGATATTTTAACATTATCTGAATCAAATAATTTAACATATTGACTAACATTTAAAGAAATATCAGCGTTTTTTAAAATATCTGCATTCGATATACTTATAGCATTTAGAGGGAGTTGAGACCAATCACTATTGATGCTAATAATATCCTCTAATATAAAGTCTTCATTATTAAGTTCTTGGAATAAAATACTATTAATTCTATCCAGCTTTTTAACTTTATTTATTACCAGAATATTTAATTTTATTCCAGACAGTGGCTGTAATATTCCCAATGGTAGAGAAATAACCATTTGTAAAATATCTTCACTCACTAAGTACTCTCTAATTTTTAATGTTTTTTTTGAAAAAAGTACCCCATCTGGTACAATAACAATAGCTTTACCCCAAGCATTTAATTTGCTTATAATTAACTGGAGATAAATAGAATCAAAATCTTTAGCCCTTAAAAAGTTATATGATTCATGATAAAAATAGTCAGGCAATTTTACATTAAATGGGGGCTCTGTTATAATTAAATCATACGTATCGCTATCAAAATTGTATAATGAATTTTTAACTATATATTCAAAATTTTTATATCCACTTAAAGTTAAACTCATCCATCCTAAAAGGGCTGTCGTATTGTTAATTTCATATAATCTAATTTTAGTATAAAAATTATCAACTATTGAATTTACGAATCCCGCAGTTCCAGCAAATGGGTCATAAAAACTATCAGAATTATTATTGCCTATGATTTTCTTTACTAAATGTAAAATTGAATTATTGGTGTTATTGTAACTTTGAAATCTATATTGTAACCTTTGTCCTTTTAAAATTTCATTAAAAAAATAGCTAAATTCCTTATCTGAAAAATCCTCATTGAATATCACTGAATACCTTATTACATCAACTATATATTTGTAGGACTCAACAAAATCATTTCTATCATTTTCAAGTTGTTTAAGTGTATTTTGAAAAGAGTCTAAGCTTATATTGGACTCTAATTCTAACCTTTTACTAAAGAAGATAAAAGTATCTTTTAAATAATTGACTACCTCTTTATAAAAATAGTTGCTAGCAAACATATAGAAATCATAATGCCCAAAATATCGTTGCTTTAGCTCTCCGCCTATGTTGCTTAAACGTGCCCAAAATGCAAGAAATGGAATTAATATATCTGATTCTGGTAGATAGGTATGAGCTAAAATATTTCTGAGTTGTCTCAGGATATTATTTATTTCAGTATTATTATTTAGTAAACCTATTAGGTTACCTGTAATTTCAAATGTATTAGAATGTTGAGATGCTCTTCCTATTACTAAATTAGCATTTACAGGTTTCCCTTTCCAATCAAGATATAGCTTACGCTCATTAATGGCATTTGCTATCTCTACTGGAGTTAATGGTCTTGGAGAACTCGCTAATACTATCTCTATTGCCTCTTGAAAATTCATCCTATTAATTTGATTCGTTAATTAAAATACTTAGCCAAAAGCCCCTCAAACAAAGCATCACTTTCATCCAAAGCCTTTTTTGCCTGTTCTTTTTGTACTTCTATTTGCTCTACTATTTTAGCGAAATTGTATTGGATATTACTTGTTGGTGAGATAATCGGTATATTATTAACAATTTTTGAATTAAGGTTTGGCATTGTAACACCTTGAGCCTCAGCCTCTAAAAGTTTTTTTATCTTGCTACTTGATAAAATATTGAGCAAAAAATATGAATTAACGTTTGATTTTGGTCTTAAAAACAAACTTCCAGTACCACATAACCAACCATCTTCCTTTTCGGTGATTAATGCACAACGACCCATTTCTCCTCTTCTACCCATTATAATATCATTTTTTCTCAAATGATACTTTTTTAATGTTGCAAATTTCTTTTCTGAAACTGTTAAATTGAAGTCGGGTACAATTTTTTGTTTAATAATATTTATAGGGTTAATTAAAGGAATACCATTACTTATATAATCTTCTTGATGAAGCAATGAACCAAATGGCCCTATTTGAATATTATCGCAAATATCTCCTAATCTCCTGACCTCCCAACCCTTCGGGTTTTTAACAGGGTCTCCAAAAAGCTCAATAAAGGTACTTTGCAAAAGTTCATCATACTGTGTCAGCAACTGACGATTTTGTTGACGTAAAACATCGGCTTTATCTAATACCTCTGCAATGTGCTTTTGTGTTGCAAGTTCAGGGAGGGGAATTTCGAGATTTTTAATATCTCCTAAAGACACATTGTTTACTAAGGCAAGTTTACCCATTCCTTCAATTTTCTTAATAAATTTGCCTATTTGCCAAAACAACCATTTTTTTTCAACATTTTTAGCTGGAGTTATTTTTACAATTCGTTGATTAAGTAATCCATTTATTCCTTTCCAATAGTCAATTTTTATTGATCCAGAAAGACTTAAAAGTATATCATTAGTCTTGATAATATATTTCGAGTCATAATTTTTATCCCAATAAACAAACTCTTCACTTCCATTTTTACCGATATTTTGAATACGGATAATTGGTATATGCCCATGTGGGCTAAAATCTTTTGCGCTCCATGCAAAACCGGAAAAGATTTCACAAATTTCCCCCAACTTAACTTTCTTCCAATTCATAAAATTTCAATCTTATCTATTTAGGTTTAAGCCATTAGCAAAAAGCTTTACTAATGGCTTATTTGGTTTATTACTCCAATAAATTTGTATCGTCTTCTATCTCTTCAAAGTCGGTAAACTCGGCTACTGTCTGGCCTGAGATACCATTAATGCTTCCGGCAATATCGGTCAGGCTGCGCATAATGCGGTCAATTTCCTTTTCGCGCTTTTTAAAGTTCAGCAAAGCAGCCTTTTTCTCCTTAAAAAGAGACTGGTGCATGCCACTAAAAGTATCGTGTATGTTTTTAAGCTGGGTTTTAAACTCAGTCCCAACCAGATACTCATACAACAACTTAGATTTATCGCCCTGGTTGGCCTGCACAATTCTTATCTCCTCTACTTTCAGCAATAAAGCCCGTAATGCAAATGTAAGCGGTTTAAAGTGTTCAAACGAACAAATCCAAAGGTTTTCTTCACGCTGTTCAAAACTGCTTACACCTTTAGGTAAAGCCCGGGTAACTATCACTCCTAAATCAGCTTTTTTCAGCCTCATATCTTCTTTGAGTTTCTCTACCCATTGCTCGCTAAAGCCTTTGGTATTCTTACTCTCAAACAAAATACTACCACAGCATTGTCCGGTGCGGTTAAAGACACGTTGCAGAATATCGGCGCCGAGTTCTCCGGTTTTTATTTCTTCAAACTCATCAAATCTATGCAATAAGCGCAATATCTCTTCAATAACCACTTCCTGCGCTTCTCCTTGCAATTGCATAGAACCCTGCTCTGCTTTACGCTTCATTTCATTGATTTGCGTTTTCATCTGCTCTATTATGAGGTCTTTCTGTTTCAACTCAACCAGCGTTTCGTTTTGTACTTTTTCACGCAGGTTGGCCAATAAAATAGCTTTTTCGGTCGCCAGTCTTTTTTCAACTTCGGCATCAATACCGGCGCGTGCCTCTTCCAACTGACGTTTCTGGCGTAGTAGCTCACCTTCCTGCATTTTCAAAGTCGCTACCTGGCTGCTTTTCTCATTGAGTTCGGCTTGCAGGCTGTTAAGCTGCTGCTCTTTTTCGGCATTAATAGCAGCTTTTAACTGTGGCAGAAGTTTAGTTTTTTCCTGCTCTAATAAGGTAGCCACCTGTCTTTGCAGATTAGCTTGCTCTTGCGCAAGGGTCTGCTCTTTTTGTGCAAGAGCATTGGCTTTTGTACTGAACTTAGCCATTTGTTCGGCTTCAATGCGTTCGGCAATTACGCTTTCAATGTTAATCTCGTGTTTACATTTTGGGCATTGTATGTGATTATTCATGACAATATGGGGGTTTTAAATGTTTGCAATATGCAATAGTATACCCAAATGCTGTGCCATTAACAAAATAGAGCCTTTTATTAAGATTTTCTTATATATTTGTATCAATAATTGATTTTATACTATCAGATTTTGACATGAAAATTTTACTATCCTGGTATGCCCGCCACAACGATTTTAAAGACAAGGAGGTAAATCCGGAAGGGCCTACCTTGCAGTTTCACAAGTATTTTTATGAAAACTATGAGCGACATATCCTGCTTAGTTCTCAATCGGTTGCTGATAATGACCCTTTTCTGGATAAACTAAGCCGGGCAATACAGCATACCTATAAAAGTCGAATCATAGAAAAGCGCTTCATGGGTATAAATGATGTGATAGATTTACAAGAAATAAAAACCAAGGTTGAAGCACTTTTGCTG
>NZ_PKRS01000021.1:0-12320 GCF_002855535.1 Emticicia sp. TH156 | reverse complement strand
CAGTCATCTAATCCAGAGTTTAACTGGAACTATATTAATATGCTATCTGACAGTTAATTTTAGTGCCCTTCTGTCAGATTAAGTCTTGTCTATTACACCGCAGATATAATGTAGGTTTCTCTTACAGGCTCCCAGTTTATCAGAACTTGGGAGATGGCGAGCTAAAATCATTGCCACAATACGGGGTAAACCTTACTGTGAATTTTTGAATTTTCACTTTGATATAAGGCAGTCAATGAATTGAGAAATAGGTCTTATCTAATAAAATAGAGATATAATGTACATCAATCAGTTAATTTACGAATCAAATTAACTGATTGATATGCATCTTAATTAATACCTCGTCAATTGACATAACCTCTGGCAAGATACAATTTTATGAACAATGTGCCTAATAACATGATTCATATACCTGCTGATTTTTTCTTGAGACTTTTCATTTTTTTTCAATTTTAGCTGTTGAAGTAGATGTTTGGAACTCCACTCTAATCTGATGTATGATTGTTTGTGGTATTATGTCACGCCCCATCTTAACATTGAGACGTGACATAGACTTTTAGCAAAAACTAACGGTCAATTGTGGCCATGCTTACCTCATTGTGCCTTTCACCAGATGCTGGAGTCAGGTTATTTAACCGTTCCAATTGAGAAGCACTTAAATCAATACTATCGGCTGCTGTATTCTCTTCCACACGTTCAACCCTTCTGGTGCCTGGTATGGGAGCAATATCATTTCCCTGCGCCAATAGCCAGGCGAGTGCTATCTGTGCGGTAGTTGCTCCAAACTCATCAGCAACAGCCTTTACTTCTGCTACGATACGCAGGTTACGTTTAAAATTTTCACCTATGAAACGCGGATTGGTCTTACGCCAGTCATTGTCTGCGATTTGATCAGGGGAAGTAATCTGGCCTGTCAGGAAACCATGTCCAAGTGGAGAGTAAGGAACAAAGCCTATACCTAATTCGCGTAGCAAAGGAATCAGTTCTGTTTCGGGATCACGGGTCCATAAAGAATATTCTGTCTGAAGTGCTGTGATTGTATGCACCGCATGTGCACGGCGGATAGTATCAACACCTGCTTCTGAAAGCCCTATATGTTTTATTTTACCTTCTTTTACAAGGTCGGCCAATGTGCCCACCGTATCTTCAATCGGTGTATTGGGATCCACCCTGTGCTGATAATAAAGATCGATGTAATCTGTTCCCAACCTTTTTAAGGAGCCCTCTACTGCTGTACGTATATTGGCAGGTTTGCTATCTATTATACCTATACCGCCGCCCGCATGAGATATGAAACCAAATTTGGTTGCAAGTACTACTTGATCCCTTCGGCCCTTGATTGCTTTTCCAACTAGTTCTTCATTGATGTACGGACCATAGATTTCAGCTGTATCAATGTGAGTTATACCCAGTTCTAATGCCCGATGAATAGTACGGATAGATTCTTCGTCACTTCCAGCACCTATATCGTAAAAGCCTGACATCGACATAGCCCCCAATCCTAAACGGGAGACTTCGAGTTTCCCAATCTTAATGTATTTCATAATTGTACTTTTTATTGTTTATACTGACCGATAGTCTTTCGGTTAATTAATAATACAAATTTCATTGTAAGTTTTTGTTTTGGTATTATACGGATTACGGTATTACTTACCAATTTAACTGATAATGATTTGCAGTACATACAGCCTGTAGCAGAATTACTAAATTTGTACTAAATAATATACAGCAGCATGGAAAAGACATTCAACTTTAACACGGTACATGAATATAATGATTTCAATAATCATGAGACCCTGCACCCCATGGTAAGCATACTGGATTTTTCTAAAGCCAATCCCAGGGCGGGAAGCTGGATGAATTTTGGCATATATGCTATCTTTTTAAAGGAGGTGGATTGCGGAGATCTCAAATATGGGCGTGAACTTTACGATTATCAGGATCGTACGCTGGTTTTCTTTGCACCCGGACAAGTCGTTAACGTGGATAATGATGGTAGCTATTATCAGCCCAAGGGTCATGGCTTGGTGTTTCATCCTGACATGATATTGGGTACTTCACTTGCAAAAAAAATGGATCGATATCATTTCTTTAGTTACCATTCCAATGAAGCACTTCATCTGTCTGTCAAAGAGCGGAAACTTGTGCTTGACTGCTTCTCCAAAATCAAGTATGAACTTCAACAATGCATCGATAAGCATAGCAGGGAAATCATTGTTTCTAATATCGAACTTTTTCTGAATTATTGCATCCGTTTCTATGATCGCCAGTTCATCACAAGGGAAAATGTCAACCGGGGTATTCTTGCAAATTTTGAAGAACTGCTTAATGAATATTTCAGATCTGGCAGATCCCGTGAAATTGGACTGCCTTCTGTCGCCTATTTTGCAGACCAGCTTCATCTGTCACCTAATTACTTTGGAGACCTTATTAAAAAAGAAACCGGTAAATCTGCACTGGAATACATACAGATCAAAATTATAGAAGTAGCCAAAGAGAAAATATATGACTGGGACCAGTCATTTAGTGAGATTTCATATGATATGGGGTTCAGATACCCCCAGCATTTCACCATATTTTTTAAACAGCATGTAGGCAGCAGCCCCACTGAATTCAAGCAGATGATTTCAGCGAATTAATTATATAGTATGGATAATATACTGTTTTATGATGTTGTGAGTGACAGGCATTGCTGCCAGAGGAAATACCTGATGATATCCTCGTTATAGTTTTAGAAGAATCCCAACTGTCTCCTTCAAACTGTAATACACAGCTCTGGAATGTCCATATTGTTTCCGGTCAGAAACAGCAGGAACTATCTCATAAACTTATAGCAGCGGAAGCCGTAAGAAGTACCGTTGCGGAATCGGTGTAATTATAAATTGATTATTGAATCCTTTTTGATTTTATCCAAAAAAGATATACAGGCTTTTTAAAACAATGAAGCGATGTTAAGTTTATAAAGAGCTATTTCAAAGACATCAAAGTGTAAATTTCTTTTCTGGTGGGATATTGCCAACTCATTGCTGTTTTTACATATTTTGATTGAAAATGATGTTACGCAACTTAAAATTGATTGAGCATCATCAATTGGAGATGGATTTAGATTATGGTAAGCTACTTTTACTTGGATTCGCTTTTGTGATTACAGATCTGCAAAAGGAAATAATCTGGGTAAGTAATGATTTTTTATATGACGGGTTCTCTGCCAGAAGAAGCAGTCGGCAATAAACCCATTTTTTATAGGGCATCAGAACAAGTAAAAAATAAGTCCATCTAATCAATGGAAAACTACAACCATTAGAAATAATAAAAGTAACACGCATAAATTACAAAAAAGACCAGGAGCCTTATTGTTGTGAGATTAAGATTTCTCCGGTCAAAAACATTGACAGTACAATAACACAATTTTCAGCACTGTTTTAGACTGGGCAAACGCGCTAAATGAAAGGAATAAAGAAAAAGATAGATAGTAAGTGAATTTCATAATGAGCTTTGATAAAGTACTGCAACAGAACCAGCGCTCAATTATGTAGAAATTTTTTGGAAATGCTGCTTTAGAAAAATATCCTAAAAACTTTATTGAAAAGATATCAGATAAAATCTGCTTGTATGTTGGTCAATGTAAATTCTATCCTCTGCTCTCAAAATAGTGATAAAAATCACTCGCTTATTAATTCACAATATTCAAACTGTTGGCATTTCTATATTTATCCAATAAAAGCTGTTTTTTAAAACCCCTTATAGTTTTTATGGGGCCTTCGTCGAGACTCAGATTAACAAGCCATGCCGTGATATTTCCTCCCGGGTCTGAGCTGAAAATATATTCTCCATAAATGATATTTTTTTTAGGAGTAAAGGTCCATTTCGAGTTGAAATTTTTAATTCGCACCATATTTTTATTCTCCGGCAAGACCAAAGGTTTGGCATACGAGATAGATGTAACTACTTTAGTCTGTGGATTCTGCTGAATAATGCTATGAATAACTATATCCCTATCGTCTAGTGGAAAAGGGAAATCAATTTTATTATAATATTCCATTTCAAAATCGCTGAATTCTTTTATTGTATAAGAGTGAGCAGCCCTATAGACCCATTGTGTATAAGCTTTTGCATCTTTTAAGGCTTCTACAATATCACTCAAATTACAGGTGAAAGTAGTCTGGATTCTTACTTCATTTAAGTGGCTATTTTCAATACTTCTGAAATATACTTTTATCCCATTGGTCTCTTTTACAAATTTCCATGGGGTTTCTTGTGAAAATAAAGCTGATGTAGTAAAAACTAGTATGTACATAAACAATAAATTCTTATTCATAACTCACTTTTTATAATTAAATAAGCGATTTATTAATAACTTAGAGGAAATCAATCCGGGTACTTTAGATAGAAAGTTTTTAGATTTTTCTTCACCTCTATATTTTCCGAAAGGCATTAAAATCAGGTTTTTAATATCGGAGTTTTCCTCTACAGCCATGTGTGTATCTACGCCAAAAACGGTCTCCTTTGCATCTAATTCTCTGAATGTACCAAAGAGTCTATCCCAGATACTGAGTACGTCTCCGTAATTACTGTCTGTATAAGGCAATTGGTAATGATGATGCACATGATGCAGGTTAGGAGTGATAAAAACCCATCCGGCTATTTTGTCGATTTTCCCGGGCAAACGAAAGTTTGAATGCGCAAATACATTGGAGACAATCTGAATAAATTGGCGAAAAATTAAGACCCAGAATAAAGTACCTGTCAGAAATACCCAGATTACTAAAAAAGACAAGCGGATAAATGTCTCACCCGGATGCTCCCGCAGGGTTGTTGAAACATCAACTACGCTGTCACTATGATGAACCAGATGAAACTTCCAGAGCGTTTTTACATGGTGCATCAAAACATGATAGGCGTATTCACAGAAATCCAATACTACAAATGTAATCAGAAAGACATAGAACTGATTATTGATTGTGGGTAGCCAGTTCATCAAACCAAAATGATTTTCCTTATCAAAATCTATTGCTTTCAATAAAATAAAACCCAGTAATAATTGAACCGGAATGGCAGGGAGCGCAAAAAAGGCATTGGTCAGTGCATGTTTCCACTTTCGGTAATTGAGGGTAAAGCCTGAAAAGTTTTCGATATTCCAGAATAGAAAAATACTGCTTGTCAGTATCAGCACCCTGTGCCAATCGGGGGCAGTTGAAAAATAATTAATTAAAGCATTCATGTTTCTACTCATTTAGGTTTTATAAATTATTCGAAAAAAGGTGTGATAAAAAGGTAGATGGTAAGCACCAAAATACCTTTCTGATTACCTAAATGAATACAGAAACCTGTATCAGAACTTTTCGAACAGTTATAATCTTCTGTTGTGATTCATTCAGGAAATACAATTCCAGCCATTGAAATAGAATTTCAATAGGATTTTCATGAAAATCCGGGTTTAGAAAATATCGGGTTTAGGTTGTATTATGCGTGAGCAAATACTCTTTGATTAAGATAGGTCTTTATATCTTTAATGGTTTGAAATTCGCTCAGTTCTGTATCAGAGATTTGTATAGCAAAAACAGATTCGATTCTCAGCATTAAATCTGTCACGTCCAACGAATCTAATCCAAGGTCTTTAGTTAGGTGCGCCGAATCTGTCAAAGCTGTGGGTAAAATGCCCATCTCTTCAAAACAGTGATTCAGTTTTTTGATAGTGTCTTCCATTCTTTATTCTGGTTTAGTAATATCATTCAGGTCTATATTATGCATCAGTTTACCCGATGAAACTCCAGGTTTTTACCGAGTAACTCAATACCCCAATAACCCCTCACAATAAGTGTATCGCGGGTTTTTAATCTTACAACCGAGCTATATTTTCTACCTGTATTGGGGTCGTAGATTGTTCCATTGTTCCATTCACCATACTGTTTATACGTAAGGCTCTCTACTACCTCCATGCCAAGCCATTTTCTGTCTCGTAATCTGGTGTCAGGATTTTCAGTATCTTTAAAAGAATTCATATCAGGTGTTTTAGAATCGCACCAAAACCAGACAACTTTGCCAAAATAATGAGCATTTCTCTTGAAGATTTCTACTTTTAAGTCCTTGTCTGCCGAAAGCCAGATTCCAATAATTTTATTGGCTTGTAAATCATCGGGCTTTGAATGAATAGCGTAAATATTTACAAGCAAAAGGCTGGTATAAAATAGAGTTTTCATGTGCATTATCTTTTATAAAGTTGTCATATAAAATCAGATAAAAAACTAAGTCAGGCATATCTATCAGGAGCTTTTGTTGCCGGGAAATTTGTATGAAAAATATCTTCACGATGTTCAGGCACATCATTAATCTCCTGACGACTCAGCCCAAAATCCGTTCTGAAATTCTTAGAAAGTGTTACTCTGATGGAGGTGTCAGAAAATCCGTATGAAGGTACGATGTCTAAAAAAACATATTTATTTTCATGACAACCTCACATTCAGAAGTATTGCAATTGGTCAGGGTTAATTCTCTTTTACTGCTTTTTTCTTGCCGATATTATAATCAAAAAGACCGACTTTTATTCCTGCATTCATATAAAAACCACTTATCTGGCTACTGGTAGGAATCAAAAGCGGATTGGTGGAGGTGGCTTTGCTTTTTCCGGCTGTTATACGATAACTGGCTCCGAGAAACACTTTTGCATACTTAAGTACATTCATTTCCAGATTGATACCCGGTTGAATCATAAAAAACAGATTATCGCTCATGCCATCTCTTCTGCCTCCTCTGTCCCAGTCACTGTGCACCCCTTCTCCTTTCATGCCTTTTTCGCCAAATAAATCCCATTTACCTCTTTTTCTTCCTGCTGAATTAATTCTGGCCATGCCCGCACCAATAATTAACGGAAAAGAAACATGAATCATTGAATTGGGTTTAACGGTATATTCCAACTTTAGTCCGCCAAACCCTGCATCAAAATTATAGGCTTTTGTTGAACTCAATTGTGTAGGCGTATAACCTCCAAAGGTCGTATAAACCACACCGCCGATACCCCATTTCTTATTAATCTGCAACATGGTAGAAATACCACCCATAGGTGTGAAACCACCCGCCAGACGTCCATAATGTAGTTCAGGGGCTACATACAGGCCCAAATAGTTGACTTTCTTAAGGGGATTCCATTCTTTTTTGCCGAACAAAGTTTTAGTCTCGTTGGTGTCTTGTGCATAAATACTTGTAACCATACACAACCCGACTAACAGCATGCCCATTCGCTTTTTTGATTGCATCATTTTACTGGTTTAGATTAATTTTCCTTACTATTTAACTTTACACCAATGGTTAGTAAAACCGTTGCCTCTTTGATAAAATTTTAATTTAAAATTTCAGTTTTAAGCCCGTAAATATGCCGAATCTGGAAATGGCCGGGTTATCATTATGCGTGAGCCGCCAGACGGCATCCACTGTAAACACATGAAAGATATTTTCGATGCCAACGCCAGCCTCTACAAATGGCACACGTCTGGTACCGGTTCTTATCTGATTCAGGATATTATAAGTTTTATTAGCCGCCGACATATCTCCCCAATACATATTGGCAGTGATTCTCTCTCGCCAGTCAAGTTTATTGAGTAGCGGTATTTTATCAAAAATCAATCCTCCCAGCGAATAACGGGTTAGTAAACTTACATACTTGTCATCAGCAAATTCATAGGGGTTCATTGTATTGAATGCATAACTGCTTAAAAAATAAGATTCGTTTCCCCGGGGTACATGCAATAAAATATAGGGAAGCGTACCAAAGGTTTTGCCTATGCTGAAATTATAATACAGATTCCCTTTGGGAGGTAATTTGAAAGTCTGCATAATACCGATATCTGCCTTGTGATAATTGAAAAATGTTTTGGCAGTTGTTTTAAAACCAAGCGTATACCTGAAATGCAAAACCGGGAAAGGGGTGCTTAAATGAATTTTATCAAAATTGAGGATGGTTGTGCGTTCATTGTGTGCATATCTGAAATCAATACTGGCTTCGGTGGTATAGAGTTGATGAAGCTTATCTATGAGTTGAGGATTTTCGTCTCTATCTTTTTTTTGGTAGACAAAGGCAAAAACAGGGTCAAATGATTTATAGGCCACCGCCGCTTTCATTGTCCAGTTTTCGGTCAATTGCCGCTGATGCAATAGTTTGAGTTCTTCAACAAAAACCTGATACGATGGGATAGGTTTACGAAAGGCAAAATTGAACATATTGTCTTTATCAAGTTCGTCGTCGTTAACTGTCACCATATCATAATCTTTATGGGCATAAAACTCGGTTTTTACCCAGGGTGAAATCGAATGCAGGTATTTAATACCTGCGCCTCCTTTCAGCCTTTTGTCTCCAAAGCCATAGGCTATATAACCATTAAGGTTTATTTTTTTGTTGAAGTCTTCCAGTGTCCAAATTCCAAATCTTGTTCTCCAGCCTTCGGTAAGATTACGACTGATAAAGGATGAATAAGGCCCTATGCGCAAGGTTTTATGGGAAAAATCCCAATAACCACTGGCTAAAAAAGTGATAAGCCTGACCCTCTGATTAAATCTTTTATTTTCTTTCAGCGAATTTACGGCCTGATAAATGGCCATTTCGTGTTTATTCAAACTATCCAGGCGGGCATTTTGCCAGAACTGTTCGGTTTTATTCAGATAAGCAGAGTCGGCCTTTGAGTACCTTGATTTAAAAAGTACTGTATCTCTTAGCTCTTCATTAATCTTCACCTTATCATAGGTGGTAGTATTGAGAAAAATCAGATTTTCTCTTTGTTTATTCCTGGAGGTAAAAGGTAAGCCAATTAATTCAGGGCCTGATTCAATATCCACCTCAGACTTCATTTTCTTAGGCATCCAGGCTATCGTTGTATCGGCTGATACAGTTATGAAATCCTGAATAAAATGTACACTTTTGATAAGGTTCATATTCACGTCTTTGCTGATCGTCATATCAAACTTCTGTACGGCATAAGAATCATCCTCAATCCACATTTCGCCCACAAAAGTATTTTCATTTTTACGTTTGGGTGTAAACTTCATCCTGAAGTAGCGATGAGATGGGCCTGTCATAGTGGTGTCTATGACCTCGTATTTGTAATAATGGGCACCCACATCCGAAATCGGACTTACAAAATTGTTGCTGTATAGGATATTCCAGTTGTCATAAATATTGATTTTCTCATTGTATTTTTCGAACTGCCTGATCAATTTATCCGTTTCAAGACCGATTGTTTTTCGGGCTGTTATATTCTGAATCTGAACCGGCGGTTTCTTTGAATGATAAAATGTTGAAAGGGTTTCGTAGAAATAGACCGGCATAATGCTTCTATTAGTTGAGTCAAGATTCTGATAGGTTGAATATACCAGTTCTTTCATCGTGCCTTTTCTCAGTTTATGAGTCTTCACATTTTTCAAATCAATCTCAGATTTGGTATAGATTTCGTATTGATAATTGTTAAATTTATCGAAGTTATTGTAAGGCTTTCTTGCAACCACTTTTTTCCAGAGTGCCTTTCCGGGGTCGGCATAAGCAGTTACTATTACCTCATTTAATTTTACAGATGCACTGGTGAGCAGAAAGATGAAATTCTGAGAGGATTGTGAACCGATAAACTGACTTTGAGGCAGATAGCCCACCATTGAAACAATCATGGAGTCTGACGCTTGCGTGGTTTTTAAAGAGAAGAAACCATCAAAATTGGCTTGCGCTCCGATTTTTGTGCCTTTAATCTGGATATTCGCAAAAGGGATTGGCTCTTTTGTGGCAGCATCCATTACCTTCCCACTTAAAGTCTTTGTGGTTTGGGCATGTGCGCCTAGTGTAATAATAAATAACAGGATTATATACTTCATTCATGCATTGGTTCTTTATCTGTCATTACACCCGAGAGAAAGTAAGCGTTGCCTGAGCGGCTGATTATATATTTTTACAAACCTGGCAAATAATAAAAATAAGGTTTGAAAAGGCAGAGATTAGGGTGCCATCTCCACCTTTTGAATTTATTTTTTCCCCCAGGCAACGGTTTATCATCAGATTGTGTAAATACATACATACACTAAATGAACAGAAAATTGTTTTTTAACCTCAGAATACCCTTTTCAGAAGATAAGCTTGAAAGTGTGATTAAAGCTTGTCTCGAACGCAATCCGCATGCCCAAAGCTTATTGTATAAACAGTATTTTGGATTTTCGAAAAGTGTATGTCTGCGCTATTCATCCAATCAGGAAGAGGCGAAGGAGATTTTGAATGAAGGCTTTCTGAAAGTATTTAATAACCTGGGAAGCTATCAGCCAAAATACCCGTTTAAGGCCTGGTTAAGGACAATCATGGTTAATACGGCGATTAATTATTATAGAGACAACAAAAAATATAATCAGGAATTAACAATTGAGAGTATTGAAGAGCCTATTTATGACGAAGATATTATTAATAAAATTTCGGCCGATGAAATACTCACGCTAGTGCAAAAGCTTACACCAGCCTATCGAACTGTATTTGTGATGCATGTGGTGGATGGATACAATCATAGAGAAATTGGAGAAATACTGGATATTAGTGAAGGTACCTCTCGTTCAAATTTTATGAAAGCCAGAATGAAATTACAAATTTTAGTACAACAGGAATTTCCACATTTATACGAAAACTACCATCATGAAACCTTAAAAGCCCGACAAAATGGATATTGATAAATATAACGAGGCCATCAGGCAGAAACTTGAGAGTATCGAACCAACATTTGAGGAGAACGATTGGGCAGAAATGCAATCTTTTATGGCGCTTAATGCTCCTAAAACTTCATTCTGGGGACAATATAGTCGTTTATTTTTGTATTCTGCAGGCACTATAGTGCTTATCACCTCATTATTATTTAACCTTAAGCAAAACTATGCATACACATCTCTACTTGATACCAATAAAATTTTACTGGAAAAAATTAACAGTCAGGAACCTACTAAAGAAAAGGTAGTTTACCAAACCGATACTGTTTTTCTGACAAAATATATTTCTATAAATCAGCCAATTAACTTACCCGTAGTTGAACAGGTATCTGAAGATATACATGTAGTAACGCAAAAATCAGAAAATATAAATAAGCAGAATAAAGAGATAAAAGATAGCCCAGCAATGCTTAGCGATGAAAAACAACTCAAACAACTGCATGAAAATATTGCTCAAACAGGAAAAGTTGAAAATAAAATCATTGAATCAGGAAACGTTGAAAAAAATAGTATAACTGAACCGCTAAAAGAAGAGGTAATAAATGATGCAATAAACAAAATCACTGTTACTGCTAAAATGGATAGTTTAACTCAAACTGAACCAATTGTAATGAGTGAAAATATACCGCTAAATATTCATGCCATAAACAGTATTCCACTAAGTCCGCACTTATATTTATGGAGTAAGCAACAACCTAAAATAAAGTACAATTCACCATTTGCTGAAAACCATTTAGTTCCAAAGAAACGCAAAGGAATAAGTTTTCCTTCCATTTCCCTGGATAACCTGAAATATAGGGTTGGGATAAGCCTTAATTCAGGTAGTGAAGAAATAGGCGGCGGTCTTTTGGGTGAAGTGTTATTGAACAAGCGTTGGAGTGTTAATGCAGGCCTAAAAGTGTTAAATATAAGCGGTAGGAGTTACTTTACGGCAGAACAATTTGAATTCGATAACAAGCAGGATTTCAGACAATTGTATGCTCCATTTGTTCCGCTTAATAATGATATATTGAATATTGATTTTCAACATTATTTATTACAAATTCCGATTGGTATTACGTATCACTATCCTCTCCGGAATGATTTCACACTATTGTTTTCAACCACAACAGACCTCAATTTGTATGGGTGTCAGATCATCAATTTTGATTATAAAGAAGATAGTAGGAAATTTGGACAAGGGGATGTTAGCGAAAAAGTTTCAACAGGTGTTTTAAATAATATTGAGTTTTCGGCTGGACTTGAAAAGAAATTAAACCGAATGGTGTTTCAGGTATATCCTTATATATCTACTCAATTGAGAGAAACAAGTTACAAAACAGAAGAATTCGTGATTGGAGCTAAACTACGGTTTTTTGTAAATCTAAGCAAGTGATTATAAGTAACTTACATCATCACTCTATTTTTAAAACATTCAAACAAGCATCCATATTTGAAAGTATCCTATACCTGTCTCTTAAGTTACTCATTCGTTTTGAAATTTTTTTAATCAGAATTTGCTATAGAAATTTAGAGCCTGTTTAAAAATAGCTAATAAAAAATAATAAGAGCATCTAATGCTCGCCGAAAAACACTTTCTTTGAAGTGACCAAACAAAAAAGAGA
>NZ_PKRS01000020.1:0-13542 GCF_002855535.1 Emticicia sp. TH156 | reverse complement strand
CCGCTCCTAACTTACCTTTATTCGAATATCAAATTAAAGTAAAGGAAAGTACGTTTAATTTGCGAAGAATTAGCTTTGGTGCAAGGACTTATAATGCGAGTATAGGGCGGTTTGATGGGGTGAATCCGTTGGCGGATAAGATGAGAAGGTACAGCCCTTATACTTATTCGTTTAATAACCCTCTAAGGTTTATTGACCCTGATGGGATGGCTTCAGAAGATTTTACTTATTCTGATGGCTATAGTAATATGAGTGTTAGGAATAGTACAGGGAGTATTACTGTTAATGGTAAAGTTGATGTTGGGGACGATGATGACAAACCTAAGCCACAGGGCATAAAACAGACGCAAGAGCAAATTGTCAATACTGCAAATTCATTTGATAAATCAACAAAGTATGCTGCTAAGACAAGTATTGATGATTTCGGAATTAATACAACTAAATGTAACAAATTTGTATGTGATGTATTAGAAAAAGCAGGTGTTGATATGCCCAAACCTAATGGAAATTGGTTAAAGAGAATTTTAGGGTTTGGTTCTCCAATCACCGCTGGCCAATGGGCAAACCCTAACTATAAAATAGATGGTTGGGAAATAGTAAATTCTCCGCAAGCAGGAGACATTGTTGCACTTAAAGGGGATTTCCGTAATGCAACAGGACATGTTGCAATAATGATTTCAGAAAGAGAGGCTATTGGAGCAGGGACTTATGAGGTTCATAAAAATGATTTTGGATATAGTCCTCATCATTTTGCGGATTTTCCTCGTAATAATGGTTATGTTTATAGGAGATATGTGGGTAAGAGTAGCTTTTCATTTTCAGAGTATTACAAAAATAACCCGGTACATTAAAAAATACTTTTAAATAAAATGAAGACAAAATTCATAATAATCGGTATAATAGTATTGATTATATTATCATACCTGTATCTGACACATTGCTATAATAAATTACCAGAATTATTAAATTACCGGATTTATAGCAATAATGGTAAGGTTATCCCCGCTAAATTATACAAAAGAGTAACTAAGACTTTAATAAATAATAAAACTGAATACGTTGAAGAAGTAATAATATGTTTTGACGATTCTCTTATTAATAATAAGTTAAATCGTTTTGGAGAAGATGAATTATTTAAATTTCTCGTAATTGTGCCAAAATTTAAGATGATTGGATTTGTAGAAAATCCAGGTTCATTTAAAATAAAAGATAAATATATTTGTCAAGTTGATGATAAGGCAGATATGTTTACTTCCATAATTAATAATCACACCATTTTCAAAAATCCGCCAATAACCCAAAGCACTTTTTCTGAAAAGGGAGTAGTATTCAATTCTTATGGGATACTAAAAAACTTTGGAAGTGAGATTTATGTTGAATATGATTTAAAAAGTGTCTTACCCTGAAATAAGTTGACTACTTCAAGTATGCGTATTTAGCTTAAGGCCATCCAATAGATTATTTATTGGATGGTCTTTTTTAATATATTACCCATCTTAGCAGCACCCATAAGGTCTTTCAAACAAACAACTCTGCACGCACCCAGACTTCTAAAATTTAATTAAAATAGGCGCATTTGCAATTAATTTGAGTTTTTAAATCGGGAAAAAGAAGGTACATTTAATCTGAATTTGATTCGATTAGGAGCAAGAGGATATAACCCGACGATTGGACGTTTTGACAGAGTTGACCCGGTAATTGAAGGACAAGAGCAGCTTAGTTTGTATCATTATTCTTTCAATAATCCTGTCCGTTTTTCTGATGCTGATGGATTAATGGGTGAAAGTTGTTGCCAAAAGGTCATTGATTTTGTGGCTGGTGCAACTCTGAGATTTATTGATAATAACTCACCTGTACCAACTTCACTGGATGGTGGTGGATATAGAGGTAGTGCGTATGAAAATGGCAGGAAGTTTGGAGATGGTTTATCACTTCTAAGTGGTGGGGCTCAGGTAGTGACAGGGGGATTAATGGCTCTTGGCGCAGGCGGCTTAGAAATTGCTTCAGGGGGTACTGCTTCTCCAATGGCTATACCTTTGGGGATGGTGGCATTTGCCACTGCGGGGAATGGAGCTAATACTATTTCTAAGGCGCTAGGTAATTTAAATTCTGAGGGTGCTAAAAATAGCGGAGGAAATGAGAAGTCTAACCCTTACTCCAAAATGGGTGATAAACAATTGCAAAGCTCGAAATCAACCTACGAAAAATTAATTAAAGAGCATAAAGAAAAATTATCAGATTTCAAGTCTAACCCAATGGAAAAAAGTAACCCTGAAAAGTTAAAACAAGCCAAGAAAGGAGGAGCAGAAGCTGTAAAGAAATTTTTACAAGGCAGAGTGGATGCCTTAAATAAGCAAATAAATAAACAAGAAGGAGAACTTAAAAAAATTAATAGCGAGATTAAAACAAGAAATTTATGATTAATATTAGCAAAAATGAATTGGTGTTATTCTTGAATAAAATTATTGATTTTATTCCTGATAAAATAAACATTTCAGAAGATAATTACTGGCTAATTGGAAGTGATACTTGGACTGACTTTAGTAAAGAAAGTTCTCCAGATGTTGGTTCGCTGAGGGATGACTGGTATTTTCTTTTACAGTTGATAAATGAAAACCGGGAAGTATCAAGTTCTGATTTGGATCGGCTATCTTCAATTTTTAGAGCAATAAGTCAGGAGATAAATCCAATTTAATAAGTCTTGAGTAAACCAACTGTTTTGGTTACAAATATTTACATTAAGGCCACCCAATGAAGTATTCATTGGATGGCCTTTTTAATCATCAGTTAAATGAATTGATCACTAAGCCAACCCTACCCCAACCAAATTTGAATATCAAAATAAAGAAAAGGAAAGTAGGTTTAATTTGCGAAGAATTAGCTTTGGCGCAAGGACTTATAATGCGAGTATAGGGCGGTTTGATGGGGTGGATCCTGTTACTGACGAACAAGAATCTTGGACTCCTTACCACTTTACCTATAGCAGTCCTTTAAATTATGTCGATTTATTGGGTTTAAGTCCAAGTCGTATTGAAGGTGATAATAGAATTGCAGTTTGCCCAACCTGTCCTAATGACCCCAAATATGATGAATTTAGAAAGAGCGAGTCGCTTTTTACATATGATAAACAGACTGGGATAGTAGTAAATGGCAATGGACAAGGGCCAACGATTTATGGTAGACGAACATCTTATGACTATAGTGGTTTAATATATGGATCAGGCCAAGCTCTAAATTACTTAGGGGATAATAAAATCTCCACAAGGGGCAAATTTAGTGGTGCAACACCAGGTACATCTATTGCTTCAAAATACCTTAGACCCAAATTAGGAGATACTCCTAAATGGTTAAGAACCAAATTGCCTAAAAGAATAGGAATTATGGGTTACAGTTATCCAATAAGGTCAACAAAATTGGGAGGAGTTATAGCAAGAACAACCCCTCTGTTAGGCAGGGGGATAATTGGTATTAACGCAGGAATGTCTATTTACAAAATTGCTACGGCCGAAAATAAAACTGAAGCTTTATTTGTAGAAGGAGGTGGTTGGGCAGGTGCATGGGCCTCAGCGACAGCAACAGGTACAGCACTTACAGCGTCAGGTATTGATTTTGCCGGACCTTGGGGTTGGGTTGCACACGGCGTAATTACTATTGGCGCTGGAATAGGAGGATTTTACGGAGGAAAAGAAGCAGGGCAAGCCGTCTATGATAAAACAAATGAATAACATGGAATTAACCTTAAATAATCTTAAATTTTTTCTAAAGGAAAAATTTCCTTACGAAGATTTATTTAATGATGAAACAATAATTAGAGATGGAACCAGAATTTGTCCTATTGATGGTGATGATGTAATTTGTTTGTTCGAAGATTTATCAAAAGAATTTCATGTCAGTTTTGAAGAATTCGATTTTCAGAAATATTTTTTAGAGGAATCTGAACTTAATACTTTTACTTGGCGACATCTATTAAAGCTAAAAAAACAACGAATACCTGAAGAAGAGTTAACTATAAAAATGCTTTTTGAATTTATGGGCAACAATAAAAAAAACACCCTATGGGATATTTTTTATCCGGAAATAAACTGACTAATTTAAGTACGAATATTTAGTTTAAGGCCATCCAATAAATTATTCATTGGGTGTTTTTTTTATTTATGAAATGATGATTAAACCACCCCTGCCCCAACCTTTTCTGAATATCAAAATAAAGAAAAGGAAAGTACGTTTAATTTGCGAAGAATCAGCTTTGGCGCAAGGACTTATAATGCGAGTATAGGGAAATTTGATGGGGTGGATGTGTTGGCGGAGAAGTATTTTGCTTGGTCCCCGTATCACTTTACATACAACAACCCATTAGATAACATTGACCCTGATGGTAGAAGTATCTGGACGAAAGTAGCCAAAGCGGTAGTAAAAGTTGGCAAAGTAGTAGCTAAAGAGGGTGTTGTTAGCCTTAAAAAGGGTGCGACTTGGGCTGATGCAGTTAGCGATATTGTAGATAATGGCAAAACCGTATTAGATGATAAAGCTAGTACTGGAGACCGAGTTATCGCCGGATTAAGCCTATTATCAGAAGCATTACCTTTGAGCATTGGGGATGTAAAAGATGTCTATAAAGGTGGCAAAAAATTACTAGGTGCTGTTGATGGTGCAAAGGACATTACAAAACGCCCAAGTTCTTTTAGAAAAAAGACAGTGGTAGATAATTGGAATCGTGCATCAAATGGTTCCAAGCCGAACACCAAAAAATGCCCCACTTGCGATAAAGATGTTGAGGGTAATCCTAATAATGGTGAGAGACGTGATGGTAAAGACGGTTGGGACGTTTCTCATAATCCATCTTGGTCAAAAAGAAAAATGCCACCTGGCGCTACTCGCAATGATGCTTTGGATGAGTATAATAGAGGCACTGAATTAGAATGTAGAAGTTGCAATAGAAGTCGAGGTAACAAAGATGAAAAAAATCCAAGAAATCAAAATCCATGAACATGATTGAACATATTGAAACCTATTTAGGTGAAATTACTACTAGCTTTCTATTAAAGAATGACAAAATAAGTATACAGGCTTTAGAATTTCAGAATACCCCATTTCCGGATGTAACTACTTACTTAACATTAGGAGTTAGTAAATTTGATTTACATCGAAATCCTGAATATAAATTCAAGCAAGAGTACCTTTTTGCCGCTCATAAATCATTTGATAGATCTGAAATTGCTTCAATGTTATTAACTTTTTCAGAATCAATTATTGAAAAAGGAATCGCATTGCTGAGGGGTGAAGTTATTGGCGAAAAACCTCTAATTTCAAATGTAAGAGCGAATTCATTATATGTTTCAATGCCCGTCTTTTGGGAAGATGATTTTTATACCTTTAATGGCTCCACACCCCCAACTATTTTTGTTTGGTTGATGCCTATAATGAGTGAAGAATACCATTTTGTAAAATCAAATGGTTGGAATGCCTTTGAAGACAAATTAGAAATGGTGGAATGTGATTTTTGGGATTTGAATAGAAAGCCTATTTTTAACGGTCTTGCTGAGGGTTAAACTATACGTTTTTTCGTTAAATAATGCATTGAACTTTGAGTACGATTATTAACTCTAAGGCCATCCAATAGATTATAGATTGGTTGGCCTTTTCTTATTGTTTAGTTCATTTAAGAGGGCAACTACGGGGCATTAATCTGGATGGTTCGGGTAACCCTGTCCCCAATGCCAGCCAGGGCGATTTGTTTAGCTATAAGCTGGATTACGAAACAGCCGGGTATTATGATGGCAACATCGGCAAGCAATACTGGCAGGCCAGTAACAACAATGCTCCGTCGGGGCTGCGCACTTATACCTTCAGCTATGACAACATCTCGCGCCTCAAATCGGCCACTTACACTGGTATCGGCTCTGAAAGCTATGGGGTATCGGCCATTAATTACGACAGAAACGGTAACATTACCAGCATGCAGCGGAATGGCAAGCTAAGCAGCACCACCTATGGGCCGATGGACAACCTGACTTACACTTACGCTGGCAACCGTTTGCTGAGAGTGGAAGATGCCGTAACAGGTAATTATGAGGTTGATTTTGTGAACCGCAACTCAGGAACAGACGACTACACCTATTATGCCAACGGCGCTTTGAAAGCTGATAAGAATGAGGACATCACAGATATTATTTACAGCACTTTTGTTAATCAGCCAATTGAAATTCAGCTGACGGGTGGCCGATGGATAAAGAACTTCTATGATGGTGCCGGGCGATTGTACAAAACGAGTTATTCTACCGGTGAATACTGGGAGTATCTGGACGGGATGGTTTTCAAGAACGGCGCTTTTTATCAGCTGGCAACCCCTGAAGGCAGGGCGAATTACCAAAGTGGCGCCTGGTCTTATGAGTATTTCATAACTGACCACCTGGGTAACACCCGTGTCGCCTACAAAGCCAACGGTACCGCCCTTACCAAGACCTCTGAAACAGCCTTTGACCCTTGGGGGGTGGTGTTAAATGGAATAAATCAAATAAATTCTTATCAGAATAGATTTGAGTTTTTAAATCGGGAATAAGAAGGTACATTTAATCTGAATTTGATTCGATTAGGAGCAAGAGGATATAACCCGACGATTGGACGTTTTGATAGAACAGACCCAGTAGTAGCTGAACAGGAGGAGTATAGTACATATCAGTATGGATGGAATAACCCGGTTTTGAGGAGCGACCCTAATGGAGATTGCCCCCTATGTTTGACAGCTCTTGCTGGTGCTGCTGGCGGCGCAGCTTTTGAATATGGCTCACAAGTTGTTGGCAATTTATTCGAAGGCAAAAGTATAAAAGAGTCATTTACTAATATAGATGCCACTGCTGTTGGCAAGGCAGCCGTAGCGGGGGCAATAACTGGAGCTGGTGGAGGATTATTGCTTAAAGGAGGAGCAAAAATTGTAAGTAAAATTTTAGATAAAGCTGACGACTCAGGTAGATACGTTTACAGAGCGCTCTCTAAAACGGATGATATTACTGAAGGATTAAGTGCAAGAAGTCCTGGTACACCTACTAAACCAATTAGTCATGTTGCAGGAAAAAAAGAGTCTCAATGGATTTCAACTACTAAAGATAAAGCTACAGCAGTAGAAAAGTACAATAAAGAAGGCAATGGTGTAGTTAAAATAGACCTTAAGAAAGTTAAAACAGAAGTCAAAGATATATCTGGGGGGATTGATAAAGGTGGAAGAATGTCGAATTATGCCAAAAAGGACAAAGAAGTGTTAATAAAAGATTATATACCAGCGAAAGCTATAGAGTGGGCAGTTAAACCAACGGTAAAACAATGAACAATAATTTGCAAGCAATTTCATCAGCTTGGGAAATGGATGGATTTCTCGGGCTTCTAAGAGACCAGATTCTTAGTTTTGAAAAAGGGAACAGTTTTCTTTTAAATTTGAAAGAAATAGATTTTGATGATACAGAATCCATAGATAAGGAATATGTTCGTAATCTTTGGTATATACCAATTTTTATGGAATGGAAGAGTTTAAATTTAAAAGATATCTTAGCATCTGATGATTATAAACGCTTTGTAAATCTAAAATCTGAAATCTTGAATGAATTGGAAAGAATCTTAGATGTACCTTAATTATTAAAATGATTTATTTAGATAACAAAAGGGCTTCCATCAAAACGATTTTGCAAAAATATCCAGACGCTTTACTTTTGGATGTTACATCAAAATCAAAAACTGATTATGTAAAATTTAGCCCTTTCTATCCACATGGTGGTATCCCAATCCCTTTTTCAGAAATCACTTCATTTTCAGTTGAGGGAATTTGGCAAGGTCTAAAAGTCTTTGAAAATCAGGATATAGATGTTTCAAAATTTTCAAATGTTACGATGAAAAACTTAAAACGAAGTGGCAAATATCTTGGTCGTGTTTTAGGCCATCGTAACGGGGTGAATGGCAAAGAGATTTTAAATTATATAAATGCAAGGAAACAAATTTACTTACCTAGCTATGAGTATATCTTAAAGTCAAAAATGCAAAAAGAAATTGAGGAAATTATAAAAATTTCTCAAAACAGAAATATTGTTTTACTTGATTATAATACAAACTCTGATATTGAAAATACAAAATCTCCTCTTTCCCATGCTTCGCTTATAATAAAGCACATCTTAGCTATGTGAAACAAGGCTTCTTTGTTATCTAATAATAATGTGATAAATTTAAGTTTGAAATTTAGCTTAAGGCCATCCAATAGGTTATTTATTGGATGGCCTTTTTTAATATATTATCCATCTTAGCAGCACCCATAAGGTCTTTCAAACAAACAACTCTGCACGCACCCAGACCTCCAAAACTTCTATTGAAATTGGTGTATTTGCAATTGATTTGAGTTTTTAAATCGGGAAAAAAGAAAGTACATTTAATCTGAATTTGATTCGATTAGGAGCGAGAGGTTATAATCCAACGATTGGACGTTTTGATAGAGTTGACCCGGTAATTGAGGAACAAGAGCAGCTTAATTTGTACCATTATTCTTTCAATAACCCTGTCCGTTTTTCTGATGCTGATGGATTAATGGGTGAGAGTTGTTGCCAAAAGGTCATAGATTTTGTGGCTGGTGCAACTCTGAGATTTATTGATAATAACTCACCTGTACCAACTTCACTGGATGGTGTTGGATATAGAGGTAGTGCGTATGAAAATGGCAGGAAGTTTGGAGATGGTTTATCACTTCTAAGTGGTGGGGCTCAGGTAGTGGCAGGGGGATTAATGGCTCTTGGTGCAGGCGGCTTAGAAATTGCTTCTGGTGGTATTGCTTCTCCAATGGCTATACCTTTGGGGATGGTGGCACTTGCAACTGCGGGGAATGGAGCTAATACTATTTCTAAGGCGCTAGGTAATTTAAATTCACAAGGGAAAAACAATACAGGGGATAACAAAAAAAGTAATGTTTCTTCAGGAAATAAAAATAGCGCTCATGCTAATCAAAAAGCAAGAGAAGTTGCAAAAGAAAAATATGAGAAGGTAAAAAAAGAATACGATGCGGCAAAATCAAAGGCAAATAAAACACCCGAAGATAAAGAATTAGAGAAAAAATTAGAAAAACAGTTTAAACACGAGAAACAAAAAATGGATAATATTGGTGAAAACCATAGTAGGAAAGCAAAAGGAAGCAATTAACTTAAAATAAAGTACACATTATTTTAAATATTCAAATTACTTTTAAGCTCAGATAAATTCAAAATAAAAAATGAACACCTACACATTTATAATGGAATTCAGAGGTGGCACATATATAAGTCAAATTAATGCAAACAATCTTAAAGAAGGACTAATTGACTGGTGCAAAAACCTGGATGTTAGTGAAATAAAATACCTTGGAGAAAAAAACAAAGGTGAATTATTAAGTATTATTGATTCGGAAATACCTACTCCAATAAATACGGTTATAAATGTGTGGCATTTTAGTATAGGGATTAAAGCTGGCTTCCTTATGGTCAACATTGTTAAAACCGATGTTACTTAAATCTGTTATGTCCAAATTCTATTTAAATTATCTTATGTTTAACAAATTTAAATAAGAGCATTTAGTCCCAGGCCATCCAATAAATTATTCATTGGGTGGTTTTTTTATTAATGAAATGATGATTAAACCACCCCTGCCCCAACCTTTTCTGAATATCAAAATAAAGAAAAGGAAAGTACGTTTAATTTGCGGAGAATTAGCTTTGGCGCTAGAACTTATAATGCGAGTATAGGTAGGTTTGATGGGGTGGATGAGTTGGCGGAAATATCAGAAAGTTTTTCTCATTTTGTATATGCTAATAATAATCCATTAAGATTTGTTGACCCTGATGGGATGGCTTCAGAAGATTTTACTTATTCTGATGGCTTTGGTACTTTGAGTGCAAGGAATACTACGGGTTCAGTTGGTTTTATTGGCTCATATAATACCACAGACGATGATAAAAATAAAGACAAAAGTAAAGAAAACAAATCTATAGCGCTACCTATTGGCGTAACCGGTGGAACAACGCTTAGTGGTACTTTATCCAGAGGTTTATCTACTGGAACAACGCTTAGCGGTACTTTAACCAGAGCTCTGCCTGCTGCTGCCGGAGCTGGCGCTGTTGATGGACCTTTACCAGTTGGAGTTGCAATAGGGGTTGGTATATTAGTAGGAGTTGCCGCTGATTATTACCGTAGAAACCTTAATAACAAGGTGTATGTTACTTATACTAAAACTAATTTCAGAACTGGACAAGTTTATGTAGGGAGAACAAGTGGCAATGGAAATAAGTTACCTCAGCAAGTTGTTAAGGAAAGAGATTATGGACACAAATACTGGGATAATTTAGGTTTTGGGCCTGCTCGAGTTGACCGCTTTTTATATGGTAGCGTTAGTACATTGCCAGTAGGAATATCAGAAGCTATAACTATATCAGCATATAGTGCTATCAGAGGTAGAGAGCAAAATTTATATGATTATTTTAATAGTAAAGGATTGGTTGCGAATAGGATTTTACCTATAGGTCCTTACAATCCTTTCAGGAGTATGTACTTAAAATCATCAGCATTTGTATTTGGAAAAATAAAATGAAAAGACAAAGAGAAACACCAGGCTCTATTTTTAGCATAAAAATAGACGAAAAAAACTATTCCTTTGGTAGAATACTTAATGGAGGTAGTGCAGAATTTTATGATTACAAAAGCGATTCTGAAGAAGTCGATATTAATTTTTTAATAGAGCAAAAGGTTATATTTTACGCTATTGTATTTAGTCACGCCATTACAAAAGGCAGATGGCACATTATTGGTAAAACCGTATTAGGAGACAATTATAAAAACTTTCCTAAATATTATCTTCCTGATGTTGCAGATGAAAATTACTATCGAATCATGGATAATTTCGGGATTCACGATTCTACCAAAGAAGCATGTCGAGGGCTTGAGTTGGGGTATATCTGGGAACCCCAATCAATTGAACAACGATTGGTTGATTATTATAATAATGAAGTGAATGAGGAATATAATTATTTCAAAACACTCCATGAAATTAAGGATTGATACGATTGTCTCGTCCTGAAATAAGTTGACAAATTTAGGTACGAGTATTTAGTATAAGGCCATCCAATAAATTATTCATTGGGTGGCCTTTTTATTAATGAAATGATGATTACCCCCCCTGCTCCACCCTTTTCTGAATATCAAAATAAATAAAAGGAAAGTACGTTTAATTTGCGAAGAATTAGCTTTGGCGCAAGGACTTATAATGCGAGTATCGGGAGGTTTGATGGGGTGGATCCGTTGGCGAGTATTGCTGGGAGATTTTCACCTTACACGTATGGTAATAATAATCCATTAAGATTTGTTGATTCTGATGGAATGGAGTCAGAGGATTTTACTTATTCTGATGGCTATGGTACTTTGAGTGCAAGGAATACTACGGGTTCAGTTGGTTTTAGTGGAGCTTATAAAACTAATGGACAAGAGGGTTGTCCACCTAATTGTGGGGGGTATGGTGGTGGAAATCCAAGCACACCTTACAAAGCTGGCACTCATTTTAAACCAGTCTCTCAACAAAATGCAACTATAAAACAAGGAAAATTAGATAATTTTACCCCAGAGGAGAAAGCTGCGCATTTAGGAGTTGACATGGGGAGCACTGTTGAAGGAGGAGCCGGTTTATTAAAAGGAGGTGCTTCTCTTTTAAAGAATGAATCTAAATTTATTAAATCAACTAAAGCCGCTAAGAAAGTAACTGTTGTAGGAGAAGGTATGGCAAGGGTTGAAGCTGCTGCATCAAAAATACCAGAGGCAAAGATTTTGAACGATATGCAAAATTCACAGGTACTCCGGACCAAGTAACAAGCCAAATGATGACATTTAATCGACAATGGATATTAGAACAAATGAGAAGTGGTAGACCAATTTTAGATATTGGACGAGATTTGAATAGAGTAAATCCAAGTATTTTTTATCAAATGGAACAAAATATGATGAAGAATTATTTAAAGCAACATCCTAATTCATTACCAATAATTAAGCCATGATAGAAGGAGAAAAATATATTGAAGATGTAAAGGCGTATTTCAACTACCTTATTACTGAGTTCGGTTTTAGAATTTTAAACATAAAAATAAGGGGTAATGCTTTCTATGATTTACAATACTCAGATAGTAATCGTATTGTATCCATATCTTACGAAAACATTGAAAACTATTTGCAAGTTATTATTTTCACGCTAAAAAATGGAGAATTGCCAGATTATGATGACAAGAGCAAAACATTACATTTAAATAGACTTAATGCCCAAGTAAAGTCAAGTATTGATAGAGATGAAATCGGGTTAAACAATGAGTATTTTGTGAAATTCAACCCGAAAACTGAAATAGAAAAGCAGTTGTTAAAATCAGCAAAAGAATTACGTTTGTGCTTAAAGCATTTTAACGATATGCAGTAAAAGCGAACGCCCTGAATTTCGGGGCGTTTTGCTTTTACGTGCTAATTATTGAAAGTTTATCTTTCAAACGCTTTTGGGACATTGTCTTAAGAGACTTAGAACTAGCTAATTCTCCCCGAACAAATTTGAATATCAAAATAAAGAAAAGGAAAGTACGTTTAATTTGCGAAGAATCAGCTTTGGTGCAAGAACTTTTGATTATAGAAAGAGACCAACTAAATAATATGAAAAAGATAACTGTAGTTTTCTTAATTGCATTAACCAGTTGTAGAATTGGGAATAATTGCTCTGAATACAATTCTACTTTAAAAGCCCAGGAATTTAACATTAAGATTGATTCCCTATGGCAAGATGGTCCAAATAGGATGTGGGTATTTGAAAATGCAAAAGAGAAAAAAAAATTTATGGATGACGGTGTCTATGAATTGTATCGTAAGACTAACAAAGGTGATAGGATAGTTAAAAAGAAAAATACTTTAAGCATTACACTTTATAAAAATGACAGTAAAGATTCTGTAGAGGTTTTTAGCTTTGAATGTAAAAATGGTACTATTTATTACAATGGAATGTTAACCGATTAAGAAGCTAATACTAATGGGGTTTAGTTAGGTGGATCCGTTGGCGGAAATATCAGAAAGTTTTTCTCATTTTGTATATGCTGTCTCATCCTGGATTAAGTTGACCAATTCAAGTACGAGTATTTAGTATTATAAGAGGCTGTCTAAAAAGGTCTAAAAATAGGAATCCCCGGTCAAAAAAGACGCGGGGATTTTTCTTTGTTCCTCTAAAAAGTGTTATCTTAGAGGTGCAACACAAAGAGAAGATGAAGATACATTTTAAATCGTTACCGGCCAATAAATTAAGTCTTTTTCCGGAAGATATATTTTCCAGAATACCACAGAATCACCCGGTTCGCCTAGTGAACGAAGTAGTTGACGGACTGGATATAAGCATGCTTGTTTCCCAATACAAAGGAGGGGGAACCAGCAGCTACCTGAGATGGTTCATTAAATCGGCACACTTATTTGCATAAATTTTGCAAACATGGGAGATTCAAAAAAGCTGATGAGTCGTCGTAGTTACGATGCTGA